>JAUPKV010000031.1 GCA_030837265.1 Methanobacteriota archaeon | reverse complement strand
ATAAGCAGGCAACCTCGTAAGTTTTAAATATCAAAAACACACGCAACTGTTTTTAGTAATCTGCTAAGACTTGAGAGAAAATTTTCTCAACCGCGTTCAACAATATTGATCTCAGTTTCACTACTTAACCTTCAGAGGCTTTATCGATTCCTTCATCTTGTGTTCTGTCTCCTCTGGAATCTCCTCCATGCCGTGCTCTCTGGCCATATGAGCCTTAGCATGCTCCATTGTTTCTTCCTTCGTCTTTGCCTGAACACGGAACTCACATGGGTGTTCTACGTCGCTGCAGCAAAATAGCATGTATTCATCATCTGGCATACACTCACTCCTGGATTTTTGCTAAAGTACTATCGCTTGACCCCGTTTTCAATGTTACATATATGATTTTTATTATATATAAGGATAATAAACCCTTTGAAAAATTATATGCAATTTTAAGAACCGTTAATACTTTTTAAAAACCAGATGACACTTGAGATAAAGTGTTCTCTCCACTATTTAACCAAAAATGGTGGGCAGAATAGTGGATTTAGAATCAACAGTAATTAACAAAAAAATCAAATGAAAAAGAGTTAAGTTGAGCTCTTTTTCGTTTCACTGGATGCGGGAGACTTGGAGTCAACCGTTACTGGTTTCATTAGAACAACGGCCAAAATCATTCCAACTACAGCTAAAGCTGCTACAATTAGGAAGAATGGTTGGTAAGCTCCCAAGAGATCTTTGGCTTGTGCTGAGACTATGCCGCCTATCACTGCCCCAACACCGTAAGCTGTATAGACAAGCCCATAATTTTTGGCGTAGTCTTTGGTTCCGAAATAGCTTGCTGTTGCAGCTGGTGCAATTGCCAGCCAGCCGCCAAGGCAACCCCACAGAGTGAAGAAGCCGACCATGTAGGCTGTTTGAGAGGCATAATTCGTGTACAGTAGCAAGCACGCTGCAATGATGAGTACATATGTTATCAAAGCTGTATTTCTTGGATTCAGCTTGTCTGTTAGAGTACCGAATATTGGCCTGCCGCCGCCGTTAGCCAGAGCAAAGGGGAATATCAGGCTTGTAATCAGTGCCGTTGCTGTAGGTACATCTAAGCCAGCGCCTTTCAGCATATCTTGACCCACAGGCCCTGCAATTCCGATAGCTGTCAGTCCAGCCAAAGATCCGATTGTATAACACAACCATAGGCCGTAGAATGTACTGGTCTTTGTCATCTCAGCTCGAGTGAGGTTAGCACTCGGAGCGGCTCCTGCTTTTGGTACGGGTGGAGTCCATCCTGTCGGACACCATCCTGCAGGAGGGAACGCTAGGAACAATGATAATACAACTGTAATGATGAAGAAAGCGATTCCAAAAGTCTTCAAAACAGTCATTATATCCATTCCACCCGCAAGCAGGAACTTATTTACCTGCGTAACTAACGCCGAAGAGAATCCAAAGCCTAATACAGTAAGCCCTACAGCAAGACCGCGTTTGTCAGGGAACCAGGCAGCAGAAACTGCAATTCCGCAACCGTAAGCAATCCCTACACCAATTCCACCAATGATACCATACAATGGAATTAGCATTAATGGGGACGTAGCAAAAGATGCTGCAAACCAGGCAATTCCAACAAGTGCTCCTCCCACCATGGACACCTTCTTGGGCCCTACTTTTTGGATGTAAGGTCCTGCCAGAGGCATAGTAAGTGAAAAGCATAAGAGAAACGTAATAAATGGCCAAGTCATGTCCATTGCTGATGGATTTAAACCGAGAGTTTTAAAATAAGCCGTAATTGGAACTCTTACAACCCCATATGCATAAATGGCACCCAGACAAAGCTGGATTGTTAGGCCCACCAAAACCATGAGCCAACGCCCAGACGCTACAGGCATACCTAATATCTTGACATCATCTGCCATAAGTTAACACCTTCGGAAGGAGATTCTCCTATTTTATTCAATGTGGACAGTCGATTTCCAGGACTGACGCATTAACCGAGATAAGAGACATTAAGCCTTTAAAAGCCTAAAGTTGAATTTGAGTTATAATGCTTCTTTTACTGATTTGTGCCTCAAATGCGTGAGTCCATGCTGATCTGTACATGTAACTGTTCAGCCTTCCCAGATGTGTATGTTAATATCGGTTTCATGGAACATATAAGTGCAAAGACTGTCAAAGAATAAGAAAAACAAAACCAATAGACGCAGTTTTTAATAACAATTCACAAATTCTTGCTCACGAACCTTATAATGATCGCTACTGGATTTGTTTCGCCCAGGCTGAAAGTTACCTTATCTCAAAAACCTGTGCAGATTTTGTTTAACTTTTTTTCAATAATACCTCCATCACCTTCTAATGATTATCTAACGGTTAATTTTACTCTTTTTCCCCCTATTTAAATTTGATGATAATTATCAGAATTAATAATTATAATTAGCGTATTATTTGACGATTTATATAAATTTATTTAAAAAGTCACATCATAATTAATCATATAAATAGTGAAATCAGATCCCTGAGACTTGTTGAATTCAGCAATCCGGAAAAAATCTACAAAAAGGTTAATATGCATCTATAAATAAAAATTATATATCTATAATGAAAATACATTAAACTAGTTTTTTGATCAACTCATAATTAATTCCTTGTAAGCTGATAAGTTTTAATATATTATTGAAAATATTAATATTGTTTATGATAAACAAAAAAGAAACTTAAAAGAGCTAAGTTGAGCTCTTCTTCATTTCACTGGCTGCAGAAGTTTTGGAGAGGTCCACATGAGGTGGTTTCATCAGAACAACAGCCGAGATCATTCCAACTACTGCGAGAGCGGCCACTATCAGGAAGAATGGCTGGTAAGCCCCCAGAAGATCTTTTGCCTGTGCTGAGACTATGCCACCTACCACTGCCCCAATACCGTAAGCTGTAAAGACAAGTCCGTAGTTCTTCGAGTAGTCCTTGATTCCGAAATAATTTGCTGTTGCAGCTGGTCCTATTGCCAGCCATCCGCCAAGACAACCCCAGAGCAGAATGAAACCGATCATGTAGGCTGTTTGAGATGCATAATTCGTGTACAGTAGCAAGCATGCTGCAATGATGAGCACATATGTTATCAAAGCCGTATTTCTTGGATTTAGCTTGTCTGTTAGAGAACCGAATATTGGTCTGCCCAGGCCGTTAGCCAGAGCAAAGGGGAATATCAGGTTTGTAATCATTGCCGTTGCTGTAGGTACATCTAAACCAGCGCCTTTTAACATATCCTGACCCACAGGTCCTGCAATTCCTATAGCTGTAAGTCCAGCCAACGCTCCGATTGTATAACACAACCACAGGCCGTAGAATGTACCGGTCTTTACCATTTCATCCCGGGTGAGGTTAGCACCTGGAATAGCTCCAGCTTTTGGTGCCGGTGGAGTCCAGCCTGTCGGACACCAGCCTACCGGTGGGAACGCCAGTAAAAGTGACAATACAATCGTAATGATAAAGAAAGCAATACCGAATGTTTTTAAAACCGTCATTATGTCCATTCCACCGGCAAGCAGGAATTTATTTATCTGCGTGATTAACGCCGAAGAAAATCCAAAGCCTAATACGGTAAGCCCTACAGCGAGACCACGTTTGTCAGGGAACCAAGCAGCAGAGGTTGCGATTCCACAACCATAAGCTATTCCTACACCAATTCCGCCAATGATACCATACAAGGGAATTAGCATTAGCGGGGATGTAGCAAAAGATGCTGCAAACCAGGCGATTCCAACGAGTGCCCCCCCCACCATAGACACCTTTTTGGGCCCAATTTTCTGAATGTAAGGACCAGTCAAAGGCATAGCAAGTGAAAAGAATAAGAGAAATGTTATAAACGGCCAGGTCATGTCCATTGCTGACGGATTTAAACCGAGAGTCTTAAAATAAGCCGTAATTGGAACTCTCACAACACCGTATGCATAAATCGCACCTAGACAAAGCTGGATGATCAGGCCCACCAGGACCATGAGCCAACGCCCGGATGCTGCAGGCATGCCGAATACCTTGACATCATCTGCCATAAATTACACCTTCTAAAAGAAATTATTCATAATATTCGAAACGAGTAATAATATTGTAAGACTCACACAGTTGAGTAAATAATGAAAGACACTATGCCTTTTACTGTCTAACTTTGATATTAAACAAAAATTGGTTTTGTGCTTATTTTTGTTTCAACTGAGCAAGGTTTATATTGATCTGTATTTGAACTATCCTGCCTACTAAAATCAGTTCATTAATATCGATCTTGAGTGTAAGTGCAAATACGAATCAATGAAGAAAGAAAAAACAGATCATACCAACAACTTAAGAAAATTGATTACATTAATTTGCTTAATCGATACAGAGTTTCCTTATTATTTTAAAGATAACGAGTACTTTTGTTTTGCCTAGGCTGAATAGTTGTCTATTTCCTATCAAAAACCTGTGCAAATCATTATTTCCCTTTTCCTTCATCAATCCCTCCTTTAATAAGAGTGTGACTATAACATGTCAATTCTAATCTGTTCCGTCCCTATTTAAGCTTGGCGAATATTTATCAGTATCAATCATTATAATATTTAATTTGTTGTCCTCATTTTGTTTTACAGGCAGGTTATAAAACCGGAACTATGAGATTAATCACAAATGTAGCAAAAAGCATATTACTATCCTTAACAATTAATAGTTACAAATAGTGTTCGACAAAAACGCTATCGATAGCGACCTATTCTAATTAAAATATTAAGTATCGGAAGAGGTAGTGCTAATTATGCTAAAGATTAACCCGAAGACTTCCTGGAACAGCACACAGCGCATGCCAACGGTATCACCAACAGCTTACGTGGACGACACAGCGGTACTGGTAGGTGATGTGAGAATCGGGGAAAGAGTATACGTTGCACCGGTTGTCTCACTCAGGGCAGATGAGGGAAATCCTATCATTATAGGCGACGACTGTAATATCCAGGACGGCGTAATATTCCACGGTCTTGAAGGTAGCTCCATTGAGTTGGGGAAGCGCATTTCAATAGCTCATGGAGCTGTAATTCACGGCCCTATGAAAATCGGGAATGATAGCTTTGTGGGTTTCAATGCAGTCGTGCATGCGTCAACACTCGGCGAGAAATGTTTTGTTGCACATGGAGCTGTGGTCGTAGGCGTGAAGCTTGCCGATGGTAAGTTTGTACCGCCGGCGGCTCTGGTGGACACGCAGGATAAAGCTGATGCACTTGGGCCGATCCCGGAAAATCTCAAGCATTTCAACGAAGAAGTAGTTAAAGTAAACAAGGAGTTCGCCGCAAATTACCCCATTACGAAGCTATGATTGCACTGGTCGGAGGGAAACCGCCATATAAACAGTGAATTTGCCGCAAGATACGTCATGAAGCAGGATATGCTGAAACTACTTAGTTATGTGCCTTTTTTTGCATAAAAGTGCTTTCAGTACCTATAATATTTTCCATTTTATTCTTCCATTTTTAAAGTTTTTAAAGCCAGAGGCTTCATAAGCATGGAGAACAATAGCTACCAGCATTAAAGCATAGTTAAGCGGAAACGTTTTTAGTCCACTCTACAGAGACATGAGCCGTGTTTTAATACATTATAAATATTTAAATACGAAAAAGATATAACATAAACAGATACCTATTCTGGAATTTTAAACAAGCTAGTTATAAACAGGTGGAATTTTCTTAGTATGAATCCGGCAAGAAAAACTCTTATGCTCATTATCCTCGACGGTTGGGGTTATAGGGAAGCTAAAGAAGGAAACGCTGTCCTGGCTGCCAGAACCCCAAATCTTGACCGCCTGGAAAAAGAATGTCCCTGGTGTTTATTAGAAGCTTCGGGGGAGGCCGTCGGCCTTCCGGAAGGGCAGATGGGCAACTCCGAAGTTGGGCATCTGAACATAGGAGCAGGAAGAGTTGTATATCAGGACCTTACCCGAATAAACATCTCCATTAGAGACGGAGATTTTTTTGAAAATCCGGCCTTCCTGAGTGCAATTTCAAACGCCCGGGAAAAGGATTCAAGCCTTCACCTTATGGGCCTCGTCTCTTACGGAGGCGTTCACAGTTATATGACTCATATTTATGCCCTTATTAAACTTGCACAGGAAAAAGGATTAAAGAAAATTTATATAAATGCTTTTCTGGACGGGAGAGACGTACCCCCTAAATCCGCTCTTGAGGACATAAAGGAACTGGACGCGTTTTGCAAAGAAAACGGAAATGCTAAGATCACAATGATATCAGGACGTTATTATGCAATGGACAGAGATAAGCGCTGGGACCGGATAAAACTTGCTTATGATGCCCTTACTTTTGGAGTTGCCCCCTATAAATCCCCAGATGCCGAGACTGCAGTTTCCGAAGCCTACAATCGGGGAGAAAACGACGAATTTATAAAACCTACTGTAATCACCGATTCAGAAGGAAAGCCCCTAGCGACAATACAGGACGACGATTCTGTAATTTTCTTCAATTTCCGGCCAGACCGAGCACGCCAGCTAACCTGGGCTTTTGTAAATGAGAATTTTGACAGTTTTGTAAGGGAAGAGCATCCGAAAGTTTACTATGTCTGCATGGCTCAGTATGATGAAACTCTTGATTTGCCTATTGCTTTTCCTCCGGAAGAACTGGAAAATGTGCTTGGAGAAGTGCTTAGTAAACATGGGCTTATCCAGCTTCGAATTGCCGAAACCGAAAAATATGCTCATGTGACTTTTTTCCTGAACGGCGGACAGGAGAAATGTTATGAAGGAGAAGACCGTTGCCTGATCCCATCTCCCAAAATAGCCACTTACGACCTCAAACCTGAAATGAGTGCATACGAGGTTACTGATGAGGTTATCAGGAGAATCCATTCTGGAAAATATGATGTTATTGTCCTTAACTTTGCAAATATGGATATGGTCGGACACACGGGATTTTTTAATGCCGCAGTACAGGCAGTTGAAGCCGTAGACACTTGTATGGGCAGGACTGTTGAGGCTCTTAAAGAAAAAGGAGGCATAGCACTTATAACTGCAGACCATGGAAATGCCGAGCAGATGATAAACCCGGAGACAGGAGAGCCGTTTACTGCACATACAACATATCCTGTAAAATGCATTTACTTCGGGAACGATAAGATAAAAGCCCTTAAGAATGGAAAATTGTGTAACCTTGCCCCGACCCTTCTCGAACTTATCGGCATACCAAAGCCGCAGGAAATGACAGGAAAATCGCTTCTTATAAAAGAGTGATCTTAAAAGAAAAGCCTCAGTGGGCTTAAGATTTTTAACCGTTTTTAATCTATTTTTGTCTTTTTTGAGCTTTGTGATTATTTAACAATATTTAAAGCTTATAAGCGCTGATTGTAAGTACTATATTAGGAAAATAGACATCAATAGCTGCAAAAAGTAAGTAGAAAGGAATAGATTTTTGAACTTTTTTTCGGAGTTATACAAACATGATCAAAATAACTACTCCTTGTCGGCTTCACATCACTCTTATCGATATGAATGGTGAACTTGGAAGGGTGGATGGAGGTGCAGGATTGACCATCTCATCCCCCAATATTAAGATTTTTGCAGAAGAATCTGAAAAAATCCAGATCGAAGGTTTGCAGGGATTTGCAGACCGGATGAGAAGAGCAGCAGAAGTCCTTCTTCCTGAAGGGAAGGGAATAAAAATCAATGTCGAAGAGTTAATTCCTGCCCATGTGGGGTTTGGCTCGGGAACCCAGACTTCCCTGGCTGCTGCAGCAGCAGTTAATGAACTTTACGGGCTTGGCAAAAGTGTTAGAGAACTTGCATTTGCGGTAAAGAGAGGAGGAACATCGGGCATAGGAGTAACTGCCTTCGAGAGCGGGGGATTCGTAGTTGATGGGGGGCACAGGTTCAAAGATAAAGGGGCTTTTATGCCTTCTGCGGCGAGTAAAGTTCCTCCGGGGCCGGTTCTTTTTAGAGAAGACTTTCCTGACTGGGATATGGTTGTTGCAATTCCCAATGAGAAAGGCATGCATGACCAGGAAGAAATAGATATTTTCAAAAAATTCTGCCCTCTCCCGATAGAGGAAGTTCGGGAAGTATCCCATGTTGTACTTATGAAAATGATGCCTGCAGTAATAGAGGAAGATATCGAAAGCTTTGGAGATGCGGTAAATCGCGTCCAGACTGTGGGATTTAACAAAAGGGAGAGCCTTATATGGCCGGATTTTGTAAAGAACATTGCATCCTTTATGCGCAGTCGGAGTTACGGAGCCGGTGTAAGCTCGTTTGGACCGGTAGTTTACTCTTTTGTGGATAATAAAGCTGAAGGCAGGCAGCTTCAAAGTGAAGTCCAGTCTATGCTTGATGAATCTGTAGGCGGAACCGTGTTAATGACAAAGGCAAAAAACAGAGGTGCTGAGATTTCCAGATTGTAATCTGAAAGCCTGAAGGTTCAGTTACTTCGCGTACCTTTTCTACATTGCTGACTGCCCGACGGATTTCATCAACAATTTCAGGATCTACTCCATCAAGCATACGTGAAATTAGAGGTTTAACCGCTTCCCAGGCTATTTGCAGGATTAAAACGACAATAGAAGCTGCAGATACTGCTCCTAGACATTTTACTGGCTGTGGAGAATAAAGCCTGAAAATAGATTCATAGGCAGCAGCTGCGGCGCTGAAAAGGATTAAAAAAACAACTAACAAACCTGCGAGGTCTTCTGCCCTGCCGTAACCGTAAGTAAAACGTTTGTTCGGCTTTTTCCGAGACAAAATAAAGGCAATACCTAAGGGAATTGCAGTTGCGGCACGGCAAAAGACCACTTGACGGCATATAGCCCTCTGTCAGTGGAGAAAAGCTCCGGGTTTATAACCCCATGTTTGTGGGCATATATATGAGCATCTGTATGCCCATCACGGTATGATCTGGGTTCCACTTTTACCAGCTATTTTCTTTAAAACCACTGGTCCAGGGTTTTCTGCTTTGCTCCTGTGGCGGCATAAAGTCGTTCTACAGCTTTTTCCACCCTATCAACCGAAAAGCCATGATTGTCACAGAGGAATCCGATGAGATTTTCCGAATCCGGTTTGTTCCATTTGACCTCGTAATCGTCTGTTACCTCAGGATGCATAAAGATTTCCCTAATTCGGTCCACAGCTTCGATTTCTTTCCCTTTATCGCGGAGCACAGCATGGATATTGCCGTGTTTTTTAATGAGTTTGAGAGCTGTTTTTGGGCCTACTTTTTCCAGACCTTTATTGTAATCTGTCCCCACGCAGATAGCAATATCTATAAGCTGTTCCCTGCTAATCCCGAGAGCTCCCAAAGTCTCGTCCAGTTCGATTATTTCAG
This sequence comes from Methanobacteriota archaeon, assembly GCA_030837265.1. The sequence goes on along the minus strand of JAUPKV010000031.1, from coordinate 1,681 downwards.
GTTCGACTTCAACGTAAATATTCTTTCCGGGAAGCTTACGCTTCCCTGTAACAGCAAGGTTCCGGATAACCTTTGGAGCTCCGAAAAGAAAAGAATCATAGTCCTGAGATGCTACACAGTTAGCGTCCTTTTTGAGAACCATATATGCAGCCTGCGCTTCACCTTCACAGGGGGCTTGAACAAAAGGGACACCCATGATGCTTAGCAGATATTTCGAATCTTCAACAATCTCCGGACTCACCTTCGAGGACGCTTGAGCATATTTGTAGGCAGCTTCAAGGTCTCCTTCAGCTTTTGCATTCTCCCATTTTTCACTTGCAGATTCCCTTATTTCTTTCCTACGGATGAGGGTTTCTGATTTCAGGTCAGGGGGTTTGCCATCAAAGACATAGACAGGCTTGATCCCGGCCTCAACAAAGCTCACCGTTCGGTAGAGCAGGCCTGAGAGATGGGAGGTAGTTCCCCCCATAGAATCTACCAGAGGACTTCCATCCCGCTGGCGGATGATGCTTAAAAATTGGTGAAGTATATTAAAAGCATCAATCGCTACTACCTGATTTGATAGCTCTGAAAGTTCAACTTTTCTTTTCTGGAGAAGATCACCTATATCTGTGCCCATGTTTTCCCTCGATAACCTGGAAATTTATAATGATCAGCAACTTTACTTTCATCTTCTATCCATTTTAAATTACTCATGAGAAAATATCAAAGGTGCCAACCGGAACAAAACAGTGTGGAGAAGAATTAGAGGACGACCAAGCTGTATAGTAAAAGAACAACAGTTCAGAACAGGAAGTTTTCCAAATATAAAATGGTATCTTGTAAATTTCCAGGGACAAAAAATCAGGCAGTAAGATCAAGTCGAACATCGATTACGGAATCTTCATTTGCTTCAATTTTAGATACTGTCAGTAAATTCCCGTTTCTTCCTAACAATGTCGCTTTAGTTACCTGGACCTGATGACCATCTAGCTGCTTCTTATTATTGTTTTTGTGAATAACCAGGATTTTCTGGCCCACTTCAGCCCCTTCTCCTATTTTAGAGACAATATTTCTTATAACCTGTTCAAAATCAGAATAAATTAAAATTTCCGACTTATTTGCAACCTTCTTAATAATACCAATCGGCTCCAAATTGAGGTGCATATCAGCTTTCCTTCTATACCTGCTTACACAAGTAATAAAATACTTCAACTCTAGGTAATAAAAACTTACTATATTCGATATCTGAACCATTATATCTAAGATGACTTTGAGTTCAGATATTCTGTTAGTAAAGGAGAGGCAATATATATAATTTGCGAGACCAGGTATCCTGCCCTTGGAATTCCATGAAGAGTATGAATTTTGTATAAGAAATTAATATAATTTATTATTAAACTGAAATTTAAGAGGAGATACTCATACTCTAAACCAGGTGAAACACGAACGTCTATGTAAAAAATTATTTTAGACGCAGTTAAAATTTATTCCGTGTGTCCAGAGTGGATATTCATATGTCGGAAACTATACCATTGTAGAATTGTACATTATCAAAATCAAAAATGATATTTAAATGTTGTAAAAATTTCAATATACAAAAAAAAGAATTATGAAAAAGTCAATGGTATTTTCTGCGGTTGAGTTCATAAATCGCATTATCAATCTTGCTTGAAAGCTCATTCATCCTTTCTTCGATATT
>JAUPKV010000282.1 GCA_030837265.1 Methanobacteriota archaeon | reverse complement strand
TGCTTAAAAACGAAAGGACGTAGAGCGGGTAGAGGTCTTTGTCTATCTGAGAGCGGGGCGACCATACCGCAGGTCCTTTGGATTTATTCATTCTGTGCATCCATTTCAGCTCTGGCCTGTTCCTGCTGGTAAGCTGCCTGCACGTCGGGCTGCTGTGCCTGCTGTCTCTGGATCTCTGCAAGCCGTCTCCTTCGGAGTTCTTCTAATTCGTCGTCAGTAGACATGGCAATCACCCTAAATACCGGTTTTTCGTAAGAAAGATTTCTCAGTATTTCGCAAGCTCAGGAATTTTCCCAAGGAGTTCATGCTTAAGTTCATTAGCCGTGTTATCGAGCATGGAACGTCCCTTTGCAGATACTGTTCGGCCTTCTTTTACTTTCTGCAAATATCCCGCATTTTCAAGCTGCTGTACTGCTTTCCTGGCAACCGAACCGCTGCCCTTTGCCTTGTGGTATGGAGTTGATCCGTTGTCCTTCTTCCCACCGTAAACGGAGCGAAGTCTCTCAATCCCTACAGGCCCGTCGGTATAGATTCTCCTCAGGATTGCAGCGCATCTGGTATACCACCATTCTTCGTTTGTTGGAGATAGTTCCTTGTGTACTCCGGTTTTTACGTTCCCGGCCCACTCCGGCGGAACGATACGTTCATTCTCTTTAAGCTTGCCTGCCACTTTTTCGATAAGTTCGGTTGCAGGGACGTCAAATACTGTAGTCGTGTAGTCTCCTCCTTAATCCGAATTAAATTCTTTTTGCAGATCAGGGACGAATTGCCGATTCTCCTTCCATGGACTGCAAGGTTTTATTTTCCCGATTGAGGTAACTCTGCTCTTTCAAGGATCTAAGATTGGTATTAAAGCTGGATTCGTGGACTCTAGAAATTGGGCTTCAGCCCGATAATGCCGGTAAATTCGATTTATAATATTTGATTTATGATTATACAATCGATCAGGTGATTTTTAATTATGAAAAAATCTTACTAACAACAGGTCACGTCAGTGAACTGAAAAATAACCCAATCATATCCAGTTGGCTTTTGTCAATCGACACAAGCGCAAACACTGAGCGTAATTATCTTCAAGCTATAAAAGCATTTTGTGAATTTACTGAAAAATGCCTGATTAACTTATTCAGAAAAATGAAATATTATACTAGTTTAAAATGAAAGCAATTCTGGATTATATGATCGGTTCAATCAGAAACAGAATTACAAAATACATTACCATCGAAGCAAGTCCGAAAGGTACTCCGAGTCTTGCCCATTCTTTGCTGGTTATACCCAGTTTGCTTGCAGAAATAATATTAGGGATGTTTCCGGGGATCAGCATGCCGCCTGAGATTAAAAGCCCCATTAGTGCGCTCTTTATTTGAGAGAGAGGCTCTCCAAGAGCCATTAATTTTTTTCTCCTTTTTTTATTCTGAAATAGTTACGTTTTGGGACTCGTTTTCCATTTTCCATTTTTTTCACACCAGACAACTTGAATCAAATTTATATTTTATAAAACTAATAATTTAAAGTTAACAGGCTCTGATAATTATCAGAATAACTAAGCTTTTTTTCAAATAATAGTACATCTCATATATTTTACCGGTAATAAATAGGCGACCTTAATATATATAATTCTTGTTCTGGTGGTCAAGGAGGTCACCATAATTACCGGCAATTAATTGGAGATCTATATATACTTATATTTTTCATATAAAAATTTTTCATAAATTTAGCTATTATTTAACTTTATTAAAAAGTTCTCAAGTAATTAATCCACAGAGTGAAAGGTATGAAAATAAAAAATCCAGGTATTGCTTTCTTTTTAAGTTACGAATAGTGTTCTTCAGAGTACATCTCAGAAATTGAGGACAAGGGATAAATTGAAGACTTATTGTACTTTGAGTTAGTTTTTTGCCTAATATAAGTATGTAACAGGCAGTAAGCCGGATACTTTCTATTATTTATAATTTTCACTACTTTTTATTATTTTTTTTGTGTTCACCGGAAGAGTAATGCATATGTACTGTTACTTAAATCTATGTAATACACATACTTAAATTTATGAAAAAGACATAATTAAAAGTGCAATACTTAATTTGAACTCATTAACTTTTTCATTAAATAAAAACTTAAAGAAATTAAAACAGTTTTAGATCCCAGTTGTAATTCTGGAAACGGAACCAGGAATAAATAAATTATTGTGGGATATTATTCCCACTGTTTTCTAACTTTTTAGAATACAAGTCCGAGATCTTCTAATTTCTTTCGTGCACCGTCGTAAACATTCATGTATTCATCCGTTGGACGTATTTTCTTTACGTCATAGCATTCCTGGAAAGTTTTCCCTGCAGGTGCTGTTGCATAATTCTTTTCATAGAGGGATACGAGACTGTCCAAAATCCTGTTAACTTCAGGGATCTCTACGCCTGCAGTTGCTCTTGCAACTTCTCCCATCATTCTGGCTTCCATACCGGTGGTCTTGTCTGTCACTACACCTTTTGCAGAGGCTACTCCCGAGAG
>JAUPKV010000281.1 GCA_030837265.1 Methanobacteriota archaeon | reverse complement strand
GGATTTAATTTTCTAAACGGCATAAAAGTATAAAAATTTAGTAAGTTTTAAAAAGGTATGATTATGTTATTTTACCTAATTAACTGATTAAAAATCTGTCTAGTATATTGGGGACATTCCATATCAACCTCTTAGAGTTAGTGGATAATTCTTATCATCTGTTCTCTCTAAAATTACTTCTGCGTGATAATCAATTCCAACCCATTTTTTTACCAAAAAAAAACCACAATTATTCAACTTTACGTCAAAAATCATCAAAAAAAGACATGAAATGAGACACGCCATTTTAGTCGAAGTACTTGAAACATAGACGGCATAGTGTTTGTGAGGATGACCTCGCCGGATATGGGAATTGGCGAGATGGTTTGAGTGAGTGCTTGTTATATCGTTCCAAAATTCCTTAGGATTTGTGGGAATTTAGCGTTTGGACTTTTTGAACACTTTGTGGAACACGATAAACTTGTAAAAGCTGATGTTGTTCCAAATATAAGAGCTTATGGCCATCAGAAATGAAAACATCTTTGTCTGGATTCTACTTACTCACAAATTTACTCAGAACCTGTACAATAGATTGAATCCATAGCTCTCTTTGCGCAATATCGCCTTAATGTCAATATCTTTCAACAGTGGTAGAAGCAGGTAGCCTTCAAAGCTGTATTTTGCCTCTTTTTCCGTATAGGCAAGCGGAATATCGAAATCCACCCCAATATGTACATTCTCTATCCACCATCCTACACCCGTCAGAAAATCGAGTCCAGCATTGAGTTGGCTTGGATAGAGCGATGTCTGTGCCAAAAAATAGACAATTGTATCAGGGGTGCCATAGGCCATGCCTAAACCAAGTTGTAAAACATCATGCAGTTTTTTATCTTCAAGTCTACGATCTGCACCTAGACGGATCTTCCATGAAGGCTGCGAATAAAAATCAAATTTCTTAGAAAGAGACTCAACAGTAAAGAGCTCTATATTCTCAAGCCTTGCCTTGTGGTCCACGTAATTTACATCAAATGAAAGCACCTCTAGTGTGGACTCAGTTAGATTAGAGTTTCTGTCATCGGTGCGGTTTAAAAGAATGGGTGCAAATCTAAACGCAGTACCCACACTGTCATCGGTATGCAGGTATCCTAGTTCTATCTTAGAGTTATCACTTCTTTTTGGCTCTCCTTCGTAACGCTCTTTTGGTGGTATATAAGGCATTTTCTTAACAGTCTTGAAATCAGCCTTTACAGTGTTGTATCGCTTAAACAGCATGTCGTAGTAACCATTAAGTTGATAGGCTAGAACACTTCGCTGTTCTTCGGTAATGGCTAATGAAGCCAAGGTAGCAGGCTTATCAGTAGATTCCTTAAGTGTCTTGAAGTAGCCATGTTCTTCACCGTTCATCTCGAAATAGGTACGCTGGAGCCTCTCGACTACCGATGGTTCAGTTGTTATCTTGGTTACGAGGCCTCTTCTTTTCATCGCATTTATAGTCTCATACGGAATAGAGTAGCTTGTAAACTCATTGCGCAGATTAAGTCCTGGCCGAGCCGATTCAAGAAGCCACAGAAGCTCGTAAGAGCAGTTTTCCGTGATGAAAAGGTAATCGACATCCATATCGTATATCTCGTAAAAATGCCACAGCATCCGTTCAATCTCTTCTTCGCTTAGGTTGAGACGGTATTCTGTAAGGCTTCGTTGCTCAATCATAGTATAGCCTTCATTGAGCTTGAAATATGGTGAGGCTACAAACTTTCCAGTATATCCACCACCGATACCTTTTCGGGCTAAAGTGAAAAAACCGTCATCTTTTGACACTTCCGCAGCAAAGCTAAATGTCTGAGAAAAATATATATTGTCTAGTTTGTCGATTTTAATAAACGTGTGACCAAAGAAACTCATCGGAGAATCAAGATATGGCGATGCAAAACCAACACTAGCACTTTCTCCTCGTGAGTCTTTTAGGAATAATTGCAAATTTTCGCAGTGCGTAAATGTCAAGTTGAGTGCAAGTTGTTCGTTTAGATATTTATAGCGAGCTGGAAAACGGCAAAGCATATCATCTCTGTTATTACCTTCTAATTCACTAAGCGTAGTAACTAGCTCTGCTTCTGGTGAAAAAGGTTTAGACAAGAAGAATTTAGGATCAGCAATATCACTTTGACTGTTCGTGCGAATATGCAGTAAAGTATGCCAGTAAGAGGATCGTGAAAGCTCAGATACTTGCGTGTCATTATATGCCAATAATGACACACAAATCACCAAAAGTGCAACAAGGGATCTTGGCACTATTTATACTCAATAATAGATTTTGCGAACTGGTATGGGTCTGGATTTTGTGATAAGAGTCTTCGCATCTCGGCAATGTTGATACTTACCTGGGTGCCAAGACTCTGGACGTAATCACCACGGCCAAACTCTATCTCATTGACGAGTCTGTCGTGATTAAGCAGAATAAATGCCATGACTGCACCTTCTGATACAGGTTTATATTTCACAATCGATGCGTGAAGCACACAAGATGAAATAAGAAGAACAGTGAGGAACAGTTTTTGAGGCATTAAACTATTCGCTTTTTGGTGTCAATTCCATAAAGAAAGATGTTGGGTCATACTTCCAGGCAGCACCAGTCAAAAGGTCAGTAGTGGAAAGATCCCAGAAAACATTCAAAATTGCCACACCATTATAGTTTGTAGTCAATGGAACAGACATGCGTTCATAGCCCTCTTTATCAAATGTAATCATTTGCTGACGTTTTTGATTTTGAAGTTTTACAGTACATGGTGTTACACACATAACAATACCATCAACTTGTACTTTTGCACCTTCAGGTTTTGAATTGAATGTGATATTTGTTGATGAGCCATCAATAATTGATGCACTACCGAAAGCCATACTTGTTGCAGCAACAAGACCTAGAATAATTTTTTTTGTCATAAGACTCCTTTTTAATATAACTTAACACTTTACATGAAAAATTATTTTATAACGTCATGATTGTACCATTAAATTTCATTTTTTATTAGTAAATTAAGAATACTCACTATATATGCAGTAAGTTATCCTTACTGCACCGACAGGTTGTCCACTTTCAGACTATATAACCTCTCTATGAATGCCTTGATATTTTCTCTGATTGCCCCTTCATTGGCTAGTTGCAGTCTCTTGACACCTAAGAATGCATCACCGACGGTTGCTGTATATGGGATTCCCAGTGATTCTTCAAACAGCTTTTCTTCTGTCTTCTTATTAAAAATTATATAGCGTACTTTTGCTGTTACCGTCATGTCGAAACCTGCAAAAGGCTGATCGAGTTCTAGTAAGTGAACGATAATATAGTAGCTACTTGCAGCATTTTCTGAATAAAAACCTGCGCTTTTAAGCGATTCTTCCAGGGCTTTTTTAAAGCTGGCATCATCAACCTCAGAAGTCCACATCGGACTCGTTTCTTGTCCTCCAGATACTGTTTTAACAGATAAGCTCTCTTTCAAGTCAGCATTTGCAATCTTTGTTTGGTCATTCATATGGACGGTCATATTAGATACTTGAGCCTTTTGAGCACACCCGGATAGAAGTATAATCATCAATGCAGCTAAACTAAAGTAATTTTTGATCATATTGATCCTTTTTCGAATTTAAAATACACATTTTTATTGTATCATAAAATATATTAAAATGAAAAAATATTTTTTTTTGTTGTTTGTATCAAAAACGATATAAAAACATTTCTCTCAAAATACCCTTGCCGTAAGCAGACTTAAGATTGAAGTCTTGCATAAGAAGTGCTGTAGCCATCCACAACCTGTAGATTTTGGAATAAAAAAAAGAGATGAGTTCATACTCAATATATAAAAAGTCTAAGTCAAATCTACGACCAAAATCATCATAACCCGACAAAGCAGACCGGCGAGTTGCCCACAATCTCAAACAGCGTTCCCATCGAATGCTTACATTTTTATAGAGACAAAACTGCGACTAAAATTGTTCTAAAAGT
>JAUPKV010000030.1 GCA_030837265.1 Methanobacteriota archaeon | reverse complement strand
ATTTTAATCATCTTTAAATATAAATTTTATAGTAATTTAATTATATTCCTTTGAATCAATTTCGGCGAGATTGGTACACTAAAAGGATAACTTTATTTTCATGAAATTGTTAATGTTTTATTGTTAGATATTTTATAAGAATAAATATAAGCTGTTTAACGGTTGTCATTTGAATTCAATCGGAAATATAGCTGAACCGATTGGAATAAATGATCTAAGCAATTAAAATCAGTATAAAGGTTATACACAGTGTTAAATGAGTGTGACGGGATGTCAAGCTTTGAGAAACCTTTCTGATATTTATATTACATATCCTTTGGAAAAACAGGAGTTTTGATAATTCAACGCGTAGCCAGAACATGTACAAATCAACCATGAAGAGGTAAATCAAATGTTGCAGCAGCCATGCATTTTCATCAGCCATAAGCATGAAGACAAGAAGATTGCAGACATAATCCGGAAGTTTCTGGATCAAGAGAGCAGAAAGGAAATACGTGTGTACCAGTCATCCAATTCAAATGCACCGGGACCACGCCTTGGACACACGATTACATCAGAAATAAAACAGGAACTTTGGGACAGCGGAGTCGTTCTGCTTATATACACGACCGAGGACAAGGACTGGTCTTATTGCATGTGGGAGTGTGGTGTTGCAACCAACCAGGGAACACCACAAACACGTATCATCGTGCTTCAGTGTGCTAAGGATACTCCAAAAGTATTCAAAGACCAGGTACATGTGGACATGCATTCAAAGGATGATATCTTCAAACTAGTACAGAGCTTTCTGACCCAAATGGATTTTTTCCCCGGAGGAGATAAAGCACTCGCTCCAAATCTATCGTCGGACGGGCCGGAGATCATGGAAAAGGCAGATGATATCTATGAAAAACTCAAGGATGTAATCCACGAACATGTTTCAGAAGAGCATGTTCAACCTTTCATACAGTTGGAGCTGAAAATTGACAAAAAAGCCAAGATAACAAGCGATACTGCAACCCTGACAGAGTTTGGGAAATCACTTCAGGTTAGTGATATTAACTCACGTGCACAGCAAATCTTCGGGGCACTTAATGCCAAAAGCTGCAAGACCTTTGAAACACTGGTGAAGCGCCTGGCTGAAGGAAATGCTGACGAATCCCCGGCCTGGGTCAAAGACTTGCAAGGGCAAATTGTAAACGCAACCAGATACGAATTCCCGGTACCATGCGGGTCACTACTGGAAGACGGTACCGAACACTATATGCCTGTGCTGACGCATTATCGCGAGGGACCTGCTGATATGTTGCAGTTTGACGTGAACCTCGTGCCGCTCGAGACAGATAAAGTGCTATCGGGAATTGGAGATCCGTATATACAGGAATACCAAAACGCAATGAGGAAGGTCAAGGAGTTCGCACCGTCTCTTTATGACTATTTCACTCCGATTGCGACCCGCTACTTCAGTGATTGGTCCGAATATATTAGAAAGGTAGTAAATGACGGAGTGGAGATGCGTAGCCGTGAAAAATTGGAGATTACACAACTGCTCGTCGATGCAACTAAGGAACATACGCTGATTGAGCGGAAGATAGGCGATCCGCAGAAAATCCATAACTTTGATTGGCACTTGTTCTATGATAAGCTTGGTAAAAACACAGAAGTTAACAAAGTTTGGATACTATGTGTGGAAGAGGAGGAAGCCAGGAATAAAGTCAACGAAGTCGAAGCTGCCTGGAGATTCTTCAAGGATAAGAAGTTCAGAACTCTATACTGTTCGCCACAAAATGTCGAGTGTGCAATGGACTGCTCAATTGATGAAGTTGTCAATGAGCGTGATGTTATCGAGAATTTTGGAGAGTATATGAAACTTGTGTCGCTTCCCGAACGTTCGTTTACAGCCGCTTTGAAAGCAAACGCCCTGGTCATAACGTTCAGGAAAGCGAACAATAAAGATCGAAATCTATTGAAGAGCCTGGATGAATGCTCTACGGAAATGACCGAAGACTGGCTAAGCAACCTGCGTACTCCTAAATAGGGGAAATGCTCAATTGGCTGATTTTTCACTACAATGTCGAAAACACTGTTCTAATAAAGAATATATTTACTTACCCACTAATATCGTTTCATGCCAGTAGAATCAAGAGAAATTTCAGTCGTTGGAAAAGAGGATTGTGGAATAGTTGACATTACCGAAATGGTGTCAAAAGAGGTTAAAGGCTCAAAAATAAGTAACGGCACAGTTACAGTCTTCTGCGTCGGGTCAACCGGAGCAATCACCACAATGGAATTTGAGCCTAATCTTTCTAAAGACGTTTCAGAGATTCTTGATAAGCTAATCCCATTGGATAAGAATTATCATCATCATGAGACCTGGGGTGATTATAACGGAGGCTCGCATTTGAGAGCATTACTCGTTGGCCCTAGCCTTACAGTACCTATTGTTGAAAAAAGAATTACGCTCGGGACGTGGCAGCAAATTATATATATAAACTTTGATAGGATTACAAAAGTAAGAAAAATTGTGTTGCAACTTATCGGAGAGTAAACCGGCAATAATTCAATACATTTAAAGGTGGGAAAAGGGGCAAAGAATCGCTGTAGATTTTGCTTCCTTGAAGAAGCTTACCAATAAACATCCAAACTTTAATTTATCACTTTAGAAAGCTGCTTAAGATCTGTTCTGAGGATAAATAGGAAACAGTCTTGCCTGTTTTTATTAATTAAATAAAATTATTAAATATATTTAGAATATTATATCCCCTTGATTTTCAGTCGAAAATCCTCTTTTAATTTTAGAATATTTTAAAAGAAACGTCCTGTAAACAAAAGCGGGGGAAATAATCACATGGACGTAGTATAAAAAGATTAATATAAAATATATTATATAATGATATTGCATTCTGAAAACATACTGAGGAGTTTTAAAAAAGGCATGTTGAAAAATAAATGTGAATACGCCTCAAAATGCACTGCATACAGAGACGATTCTTATACATGTACAAAAGAACTGGACAAATGTTTCTGTGGGATATATAAACAGTTTGTACAAGGTAAAATCAAAATTTACAAAAAAATAATGAGTGATGATGCTGTTAATATTTCATTCCAAAGATAAGCAACCAATATTCCAAAGATAAGCAACTAACACAAGTATTAAGGAACAATTTTTCTAAATATAGGTATTTTTTGGAAAATCACTACGATCAAGAGGGAAGAAACAAACAACAAAAAACTTACCAGTGGAATCGAAAAAATAGGGCTTATTACATCTACCGACAAGAAATGTATCCCTGAAATCCCATGACATATATAATGCAATATTATCGGATGGACGAGGTATATTCCCATAGTTGCCCCTCCAATTGTGCCGATAATGTTTCCACAAATCGACATTGATCCTTTTAATGATAAATTGCTGAGGGCTTCACGTACCAATATAAATAGGCCTACTGCATAAGTTACGGACGTAATACTTATCAATCTGCTAACTGAATCATCAATTTGTCCACTTTCACTAACCAAAAAGTAGGTTCCGATTATCGTAATTGTTATTGAAAGAACGACCAACATCCCGGACAAGAGTTTTAGTCTGTTAGTGATCTGGGTGTTTTTGATTGCATAGCCCAAAATATATAATCCTAGATTCAAGGTTACAGCCTCTAATGGTATTCCTATGTTGTATCCAAAGAATCCGATTAGCTGATTTATAAAAGAGAATATAAACCACAATACCAAATAATAATGGATATCGCACATGTTTGAATGCTCTAATATTCTACGTAACAAAGGTGTGATAAGGTACAACCCGAGAATTATGTAAAGAAAGTATAAGTGATAATAGATTTTATTTGCTAATAAACGCTGAACAAAATCGATGGTAAATATGGAGTATATATTATAATTATTTGCAAATATCCAATAAATCATTGACCAGGCAACCAATGGTATAACAACTTTGTTAATTCTCTTCTTAAAAAAGGTCCTATCATCCTCTTGTTTATTCAACAACAAGTAACCGCTCAGGATGATAAAAAGGGGAATCGGAAACCGTATAAAGCCCATATATATATTCGATGCCCACCAATCTATCCAGGGTATTTTGTTCCATAAATAAATAAATGAATCTTCTACATGGATAGCTATAACAGCAATTATTCCGATTATGCGGATTATATCTACCCATATAAGTCGATTATTTTCAATAACATTGTCCAAGTCGGCCCTCAAATATTTATTTAATTAACTGTTATTAATTTCAATTATAGAGGTCTTGATTTAATTTTCATAAATTTTATAAAATTCTACTATGTGCAACCAAACAGTTATAATATTTAAAAAATTATTACAAATAGAAGTAAGAAAGATAGAAGTAAGGGATATATAGCTTTTCTTTTTTAGTTTCCAATTCCCTGAAGACTTCACAGTACCTGGCAGATATTCTTTAATATGAAAATCTCGGCTACGCAAGTCATTTCATGGCTGATGTAGGGAATCCTCTGCACACAGGTAAAGAGTATGACCAGTACAAAAATCAATGGGTTCATAGTAAATATGAACAATGGGTTGACAATAACTGTGACAGCGATGAAAAGTTTAAAACGTCGGTTATAAACTGTAACTACTACTACAAAATAACTTTCCCTATGGATTCAACACAAGCTTTAGCAAAATTGTCTAATAAAGATTTAAACACTTTATATACGGAGATCTACTACGGCCGATATGGCACAACCACTAAAAACATAACAAAGAGAAGTCTGGAGCATACAGCTGTTTACGTTACAGGACTTGCCAGGTACATACAGAATAAATAATTTTTTAGATCGTATATACAGCCTATGTTAAAAGACTTTATAATTTAATACAAATTAAAAACAGAATCGGTGATTATAAGTGAGAAAAAGAGTTCTACTGCTCATACCTATCTTTTTTGCTCTTATTTTTGCGGGCATATATGCTCATGCTATTTATTTGGATGCACAAGATTGGAGGGACGAGGGTCAAAGGTACAAGTGTCTTTATCTTACCAAAGTGACCGGTCTTTCCGGGAGGGAAGTGCAAGGACAAACCGTTATAATGGTCCCTATCCCCTTATCTAAGGAAGGCAAGTTTTTTACTCCCCCGGCTCAAAAGGATCCGTATTTTACACAAAAGTTTATGCATGAAGTAGAGCACTGGCCTGAACAATACCGAAGAGGCCCACATTTTGAAAATGCGACTGAAGTTTATGGCAAACAACAGGAGATAATAGGGAATTGGATACCTTTCATTGCAGAAACGGATAAAGGCTACATGCTTGGATTCAGGACAAACGAGACCAGGCTAGAAGATATCGAGTTTGATGCTGGGTTTGTTGCAGATTATTTTGATATTTTTGATCCAATAAGTAAAGGAAGCCCTTTATTATCCCCGATTGAAAATGTTTCTAATATTTCTTTGGTTCCTTATGGACGCTATACTATATATGCCTCATATCCGACGTATGACACCTATGTCTATTTAAGCAATAATCTGAAAGGAGGAGAAAATGTATCTTTCAATGTCTATATGGATGCAAGTAACGACCCAACGGAGTGGCCAAAGGAATATCATGGTTCGTATAGGAACGAAATAATAGCAAATGTTAACGACACAGGCTATGTGAAAGTCAGAGCTATTCTAGGACAAATTATTCCAGATGGGCCAGAAGCAAACTACACATTGTGGTATAATCATTATGGTCCAGTTGATTATGGAAATGAGACTGATAGTAATGAAGAAACTTCTTATGTTGAAAATATGACTGCAATCGATGACCCATCCTATGATCGAAAGTAGTAGGATGGCAAGAAAACCATTTTGTGTCAGATCTTAACGTTATAGAATCACGAAAGAAGTTCTGTAGGTTAGATAAATAAACACTTAATCTAAAAACAAAGCTTATCTAAAAGCAACACCTATCTAAAAAACAATATCAAGGTCAAGTGTAAAGAGAAAATAATAGGAAGTTTATCGCTTTTTTCTCTTTGATACTGCAAACATGGATATCTCTCACTTTTTCTTTATTTTAAATTTATTAAATAGATACCACTTTTTAATTTAACTTATAAAAAAGAAAAACCCGTTCACAATATAACAATCCGACAATAAATAAATAGAAATGAGATTATTAATCGAAAAGCCTTAAGTATAATTATAGAGTATATATTATAATCCACTATTAAATTGTCGAATTCAGGGGAGTAAATCCAATTTTGGGGAGTTTACAAAAATTGATCGTCCTTTGGTCCTTCAAAAGAAATAATGTATTATTATCTACACTGAAGGATTATTCTTTATTAAGTATTATCAAATGAAGGAAAAAGAGGAAAAGGGGGAAGAAAAATGGAAAAACATCTTTATTTGAAAAAGTATATAACTCCGAAAAAAATGAAATTCGTCTTCAGCTCAATGATTTTACTTTTTATATTAAGCTCTTCGATAGCAATGGCAGATACGGGATCACCGGAAAAAAATAAATTAACAGATGTCCAGAATAGTGCCACATACCAGGCAGCAAACTCTCAGAAACCTGTATTTGCACCTAAAAATCCCACATTTTTAGAATCCCGGAAGAATATATTAAATCAAATGGGATTGTCTATAAATGGACATAAGACAGGCCTTATAACTTCACCTGTGAATCTTAGTCATTTAAGCAGGATTCCTGTTTCTAAATCATCGCGCTCAACTTATTATGACCTGCGAACCCTGAACAAAGTTACTCCTATTAAGGACCAGGGTTATGCAGGATCTTGCTGGGCATTTGCAACCTATGCATCTCTGGAATCATATCTGCTTCCCGGACAAAACTCTGACTTTTCAGAGAATAATATGAAAAACCTGCTTACCAACACAGCTTCGGAGGGATTTGACTACGATGAGGGAGGAGATATGTTCATGTCAACTGCTTACCTCGCTCGCTGGAGCGGTCCGGTAGCAGAAAGCGATGATCCTTATAGTGATTCATCGAGCTATTCGCCCGAAGGGCTTCCTGCACAGAAACATGTTCAAAATGTACTTTTTATTCCCGGGAGAAAAGGACCTCTAGACAATGATTTATTAAAACAGGCAGTTCAGCAATACGGAGCAGTATTTGTCTGTCTGTATATTGCTGATGACTTTTATAATGTATATTCTCCCACCAATGCCACTTATTATTATGACAGACATCAATATGACAGATATCCTGGGAATGCTAACCACGCTGTGGCAATTGTAGGCTGGAATGATTCTTTTGATAAGAACAAATTTACCAGGACTCCGCCCGGTAATGGGGCATTCATCGTAAAGAATAGCTGGGGTACGGAATTCGGTGATAACGGATACTTCTATGTCTCCTATTACGACACATTTTTCGGCGCCGACCAGAATGCGGTATTCACTGCTGAAAACTCCAATGATTACAAATATATCTACCAGTACGATCCTCTTGGCTGGTGCGATAGCATTGGGTATGGTAACTCAGTTGGCTGGGGAGCAAATGTATTTACGGCAAATACCAACGAAGTGCTCAAAGCCGTAAGTTTCTATTCAACAGACTCAAACTGTGAATATAAAATTAATATTTACACCAATCCGGTGTCCGGTCCTATCAGTAAAGCTGGTTCCGTTTTTACCCAGAGCGGGACATGCTCTAACGCGGGATATCACACCGTGAACCTGAATTCAAGAGTCCAGCTTCAAGCCGGTCAAAAATTCTCTGTCGTCATTAAATTTACTACCCGTGGGTACAATAACCAGTTTGGTTACAATTTCCCTATTGCCATAGAGGAACCAATATCATACTACAGCAGTAAAGCAAAAGCAAATGTTAGCGAAAGTTTTGTTAGTCCTGATGGAAATACCTGGACGGACCTGATTGCATTTGTTCCCGATTCGAATGTGTGCATTAAGGTGTTCACGGATTCTGGAACCGGGCTTCCGGTAGCAAACTTTACGGCAACCCCAAGCACAGGGAATAAGCCGCTAAGGGTTGCGTTTAACGACACCAGTACCGGAGTACCTACCTCATGGAACTGGAATTTTGGTGATGGTACGGGATCCAAAGCCAAAAACCCTGCTCATGTATACAGTAAGACGGGAAAATATACTGTTACGTTAAAGGTATTCAATGCTGCCGGAAACAGTACTTTGAAGAAAGCAGACTATATAACTGTCAATTCTCCTAAACCACCTGTGGCTGCATTTACTACTGATAAGATTTCTGGCAAAGCACTTTTAACAGTGAAATTTAAGGACAGAAGCACAGGATCACCGGAGACCTGGTATTGGAGTTTCGGAGATGGAAAATATTCGACTACCAATAATCCTTCGCATACATACGCCAAACCTGGAAAATATACTATAACCTTAACTGTAACAAATGCAGCAGGCAAGAGCACAAAAAAGATGTCTAATTATATCAGTGTAAATAAATAAGTGGAAATATTTGAGAAAAAATAATAAAAACGGTCAGGACCAAAGGGCTCATAATTGTGGATCAACTTAGTAAATTTAACTCTTTGGTCTTTTTTAACCTTCGAATGCATCTTTTACTTTTTCAAAAAAACCTTTGTTTTTTTTGGACTTGTCGCGAGTATTCTCACTTCTATCCTTTTCACCGTCTTCGGATTTTTTGCCTTCAGTAAGGTCTTCAAACTGGCGCAGAAGCTCTTTCTGTTCATGATTCAGCTTTGTGGGTGTTTTGATAACTATTTTGACGAGCTGGTCACCTTTCCCATGCCCGTGAACGTGCTGGATTCCTTTGTCCTTAAGCCTGAAAACGGAATGTGTTTGAGTTCCTGCCGGAATGTTCATTTTGACTTTACCATAGAGAGTGTCTACTGTAACATCCTCTCCGAGGGCAGCTATTGCGAATGAGATCGGAAGCTCGGAGATTACATCATAATCGACCCGTTTGAAGTACCTGTGTTCCATGACGTGAACAACGACATAAAGGTCTCCAGAAGGTGCGCCAGGCTCTCCGGTATTTCCTTCCCCGCTGAGCCTCAGGGTCATGCCTGAATCTGCTCCTGCAGGCACATTAACTGTAATTTTTCTTGTATTCCGGACTCTACCTGCACCACTGCAAGTAGGGCAGGGAGATTCTACAATTTGACCCCGGCCATGACAGGTGTTGCAAGTGGTTGTACTTACAAATTGCATACCCAATCCGGTGCGTGTGGTGCGGATCTGTCCAGCGCCACCACAAGTAGGACATCTCTTAGGGCTTGTGCCGGGTTTGGCCCCGGATCCTGAACAGGTTGAACAAACTTCCGTTCTGGGAATATCGATGTCTTTACGAGTTCCGAAGGCTGCTTCCTCAAAGGTGATATAAAGATCGTACTGGAGATCGGAACCTCTTCTAGGCCCCATAGGCCCTCTTCTGGCCCCCCCGCCTCCGAAAAACATCTCGAATATATCTCCAAAGCCGCCAAAGTCTGCATTCCGGAATATATCCTCTGCGCTGTACTGTGCATCTATGCCGGCATGACCGAAGCGGTCATACTGAGCCCGTTTATCAGCATCCGAAAGCACAGCATAAGCCTCGGATATTTCCTTAAACTTTTCCTCAGCCCCAGCTTCCTTATTCCTGTCAGGATGGTATTTCAGCGCAAGCTTTCGATATGTTTTCTTTATATCCTCGGAGGAGGCATCTTTAGGCAACCCGAGAATTTCATAATAATCACGTGTTGTAGCCATCAGGATTCCCTGCTATTTTAAAAAATTAAAGTGCCGGAGCCTGCATACAGGTTTCCGGCGAGGCCTGAGAATCTCCAGGCCTGCAGTTACAGTAAAGTAATTTTTTATACAGTAACGTAACTCTTACTATTTTTACTTACGCTTGTCGTCGTCGACTACTTCATAGTCTGCGTCAACAACAGTCTCCTCAGGACCTTTTGCGTCAGGGTTCTCTGCTCCGCCTGCAGCTTGCTGGGCTTGCTCCTGAGCTTTCTGGTACATTGCCGTAGAGATCGGATATACAGTTTCCTGAAGAGCTTCGGTTTTTGCCTTAATGGTTTCGGAGTCCTTGCCTTCAAGTGCTTTCTTAAGGTCCTCTATTGCAGCATTTACCTTTGATTTTTGGTCTTCGGTAGCTATATCCTTAGCTTCCTTTAAAGTCTTTTCCGAGGCATTGATCAAGGCTTCGGCATTGTTCATGGTTTCGACTTCTTCTTTGCGCTTCCTGTCTTCTTCGGCGTGCAATTCAGCATCTCTGACCATGCGCTCGATTTCGGCATCTGTGAGTCCGCCAGGTTTCTGGATGGAAATTGACTGCTGTTTACCTGTTCCCAGGTCTTTTGCACTTACATGTAGAATCCCGTTTGCATCAATATCAAAGGTGACTTCAATCTGGGGGATTCCTCTTGGTGCCGGGGGAATACCACTAAGGGTGAAACGTCCAAGTGTCTTGTTTTCAGCTGCAATGCCCCTTTCTCCCTGAA
>JAUPKV010000280.1 GCA_030837265.1 Methanobacteriota archaeon | reverse complement strand
GTAGTTGTTGCCGCAATCAGATTCACAATAACTTCGTAGCTTGTTAATGGTTTTCCTCTCCAATTCATAGTAATCTGGGAAAATAGTCTGTGCTCTATTCTATTCCATTTACTTGTACCTGGGGGAAAGTGGCAAACCGAAATTTCTAACCCTATCTCATCTGCTAACTTTTGTAATTCCACTTTCCATAATCGTACTCTGTATCCATTACTTCCCCCACAGTCTGCAGTAATCATGAGTTTTTTGCTTCTGGATACAGTTTACATCCCATCATAATCCACCATCTTCGTATACTTTCAACTGCAAAAGAAGCGGTATCATGATCTATGCCGACATTAACCCATGCTTCATTTCTAAAAATGTCGTAGACCCCATATGGATTTACTTTGCCCAATTCTTTGTCCTTAAAATCATATACATTGACGTTTATGTTCTTTTATTGGGCATAATTCCTTTCCATTGTTTTTAAAATTCCCAACAGACTCTTTCTTTTTTGCATCAACAGAAATCACGGGTTGTTCATCTTGAAACTCTTTACACATTTCATTTATATAGTTGAACTGTTGATCAGGATGGGAAGTTCCTTCTATAGTTTTCTTATTCGCTTGCAAACTGTAACCAAGCATACGAAGCATATCCGCAACTCTTGAATTACTTACTTTATGCCCCATTTTTATTAGTTCTTCAGCCAACTTGCGAGTACTTATAGAGGTTCAGCGTAAAGGTATTCAGGATCCCCACGGCTTGTCGGCTCAATAAGTGTTTCAAGATCAGATACCACAGTTGGATCCTTATCAACAACCTTTTTGCGACCGCCTCCTGGAACACGTATTTTATCATCAGAGAGACTCGCCACTTTCAAGTTCATTACAACCTTTTTTAATAGTTTCTTCAGAAATATCCATTGCACGAGAAACTAAGGAAATGTTGCCAAGGCTAATTGCTTCTGCTGCTGCGAATAAACGTTTGCTTTTTTCATTAAGAAAAGGTTTTAGTAAGTTATATTTTTTGGAAATGATTTCCTCACGCATAATATATTAATACAAATATTTATATATAAATATACTTATATTATTTCACTACAACTACTAAGAATAACATATCCTCCAAATACTTCAGGAACCTTTTTATCTACTTCATGGACTTACAAATCCGAAAATGCCTTTTTCCAGTAATTAGTATCAAGTAGACGGTTTGATCTTTTTTGATTTGCTTCCTCAAATTTGTCAAAGAAAATATACATAACACCACTTTTAATAATGAAGTATGTCTCAGCTTCTGCATCATAGATTACCCTTGAATTCATATCGACAGCTGCATCTACAAGTTCCTGAAGTGAAGAAATCTCGATCTTCATAAGGGAATTACTGTCTTTGGGAAGTTTGCCTCTGCTGACAAATTCCTTAAAAGGTGAGCGTCTTCTTTCCTTTTCCTGTTTTTCGATATTTTCGGGTTCAACCTTCTTCATTCTGGTGAAGATAAGGGTTGTCACGAAAAGAATTGAGCTGAGCAGGGATAAGCTCAGGGGAACCAAAATGGTTGATAGCGGAGGGTGACTCCTGGAATTTACCTTCCTGGTTATGCTAGTGTCCTGACTGAAATCAAGTTTTTCAGGCAATTGATAGTATGAAGAACTTATTACCAGCGGAATAGCAAAATCCTTTGTACCGTAAATATTTTCCCCATTTACTTTTCCCTGATAATTGACACGGTTTATGATTTCTATCTTTGCATCCTGTGAATAATTTAGCTGATCCTTCACATTTTTGACCATTGACTGGATTTCGGGCACGTCAATGGAGAAAGTTCTTGTAACAGATGCTCCCTTCCAATTGGCGTCCCCCTCCTCCGATTTCAAAGGAAACTCTTTTTGCCAGAATATCTTTTCTTCTCCTTCTGACATCCCTTTACCAGTCGCAACAATCATTGTTTCTAGCTTCCCACTGATGTTAGTAGATTCGGCAGGTTCTAAGCGATACGTGAATGACATGTCAGTGGTAGGAGACGCAGCAAGAAAATATGCCGGCTTTCCCATTTCAAGTCTCGTACTAATTTCATAGAGAGGATTTTCTTTAGTTACAGGAACGCTGTACGTATACGAGCCATGCTGTGTATATAATGGAATCACTTCATCCTTTTCTTCATACACCGGCCTTGAAGCTTCATAAGTCCAGAGTCCGGAAAGAATAAGTGCCGTTCCGAATATGATCACGATTATTTTATGTTTGTTTATTTTGATATTTTTAAGTTTAAGAAATGAAATCCTCAGGATTTCACCCCCATTTTTCCTTGTTACAAATTTTTCAGTACTTAAATATTCTATATATCGTAACATTTTTTAATATGTCTCATAATTTATGGGTAATTAGAGTTCTCTTCCATTGTGCAAACAACCTGCGAAATCCAGTCCTCTTTTTACGCCTTCGAATTACCGATTTCCTGTACCAAAGGGGAAAGAAAAGGAGTGTAAAGACAGAGGTATAAGCCACGATTATGGCAGTTGCTGGAATATAGGGATTTATTGCAGCAAGTGCAATTATCCAGAAGACAGGTAGAACATAAGGTACAGAACTAATCTTTGCAGGCATAATTTCCGGTGCAACAACTTTGGTCTCGTTAGACGGAGAAACTACCCCATACCAAGAATCGATTACAAATCTCTGCTTTATGTCTTCAGGTGTGAAAACATAGACTAAAGGAAGAAACCCAGAGTTTTTTACCGTATTTTCCGTCTCAAGAATTATAGGTCCGTTACTCCCTAGGTTATACATGATGATGCATGCAAAAACAAGTCCGCTAATAATAATTAGAACTGTTAATCTTTTTAATTTGAACGTGTAAGAAATTCTTCTCTCCGATTTTTTCCGTTCAATATCTATTTTTCGAGCGATTGATGGATTGCTGTATTTAACCAGGTTCCTTATTTCACCGATGACGAGTAAACATGCAGGCAGGATGATTGTGAGGAGGAAAAGGTTTTTATTTTTTGAAATTCCTGTGAGATATCCTACAAATGGGATAACGAATACTAATTTTCCTACTGCTTTTGATGCAGGGACTTTAAAGGCATCTTTTTCATTGTTTGCATCACCTTTTGTCTGGAAGAGACGCTCTTTTCCTTCTTCTACAGAAATAACCCGGTGCGTTACTAAGGTATTAGGTCCGCTTCTGGGAGGCTTGAAAGCAACTATATCCCCTGCCTTCAGCTCATTCTGGTCGACTGATTTTACGACGATTATATCTCCAGGCAGCATAATAGGTGTCATGCTTCCGCTCAGTACAATTAGAGGCTTTTCTGACCCTTCAATGAATGGGGTCAAGGTATTGACCAGAAACACCGAAGTAATCAGGACGATTGCTACATGGATAATTTCTGTTTCTTTCATGTTTTCACTTGCACGCTGAAATTTTCTACACTAAATAACTTACAGAGTTTTTTGTTTGCTGAGATCTCGCTTGTTACAGAATTTTCGATTTATAGAAATCTCACATGTTTTTGTACTTTGATAAGCTGCATTAGTTGCAGTCAGGTTAACTGTGTAATTTCCTGCTGCAGAGTAGATATGCATTGGATTCTTCACTGTTGAATAATTTCCATCCCCGAAATCCCAGTTCCACACAGTTGCGTTTTCAGATAGGTCTGTAAATTGCACTGAAAGAGAAGCATAACCATTGGTAATGTTGCTGCTGAAGTTTGCAACCGGAAGGACTGTTTGCAGAACAGTTATTGTGAAAAATGTCGAGTTTGTACCATTTTCGTTGCTTGCTGTAAGCGTTACTATATAGCTTTCGGGTGCAGAGTAAGTATGCGCTGGATTCTTCACTGTTGAATAATTTCCATCCCCGAAATCCCAGTTCCATTTTGTTGTATTTTTTGATAGGTCGATAAATTGCACGAAAAATGGAGAATAGCCGGATGTAACATTGCTGCTGAAGTTTGCAACCGGAAGTACTGATGAGGATGAGGTTTGTTCCGGAACTGTTGATGAGTCAAGTGAATCTCTACTGTTTCCATCAGCTGAGGTTGAATTGTTTGTGGTTAAGTTTGTGGTATTATTTCCTTCTACGGAGAAATCACTCATTAAGTAATTCACTGAACTTCTGTGATTTGAAGAATTTTCGTTTACTGATTTATTACCAGTTTCAGATGCCTTCGGATTTTCCCTGGTAACGAAAGTGGCCCCATTGAGCTTTTCGTCGTCTGCTGGTAGTTTGTAATCAGATAGACCAATCAGAGTGCCTTCGGAATCCCGAATGGCTGCGGTAAGATTGACATCAACGTTTTTTGTATCATCAAAATATGCATATGTATCTGTCAAGCAGGTAAGAGTACTAAATATTGAACTTAGAATAAACAGCGCCACTCCAAGAAATATTATCTTATTGAATGCCTTCATTTTGATTCTCACCTTCACATGCCTGTTATTGAGATAACATCTACAAATTATTTAAAATGTGTGTATATGCGGGTTTTTTGATATACAAAAATTTTTAATCATTTAAACGCCGGAGATTTTCGAACGGATAAAGTAGGCTTATTCCTGACGTTTGCAGACCTGGTGCATATGGGTTAATGAGGAGGCTAAGAAGATAATGCTTATAAAAAACATCCACTGAGAGCTTGTAAACCACTTGACTAGCTCTATGAGGATCGCAAAACTACCGACAACAGCAAGCGTGCTTAATCCCAGGTAGAATTGACACCATGGAATATCCCCCTTCTTGACCGTTTCTATGTAATGATCAAAATCGTGAGCTGCAGGAAGGAGTTCTACCCGGTCTTCTTCTCTATTATAAATAATTACATTCAGACTTTCCATTTTTGGGATATGAGTCTGAAGCAGGGAAATATATATGCTTTTTCTAATGCTGCTGCTTGGTTCTTCAGCTCCGGATTCCAATCTGGCTATCTCCTCGGACAGTGAACGTATGCTTAGTTTTTCCTGTTCGTATAGGAGTTCCAGGATGCGTCTTCTTCTATCGTTCTGGAGGACTCCAAAGATATCGCTCTTTGATAACTGAGGCTGTCCTTGCACGTATCTAGATGGAACATTTGAATGATTTCCTTTCTCATTCATGGATACCCCTCCTTTCATGAATATACCCCTTTAATTAAAAGTTCAACATTAGCTTCAAAATCGAGTTCGATGATCTCGCTAGAAACGCCACCAGGGCTTTTTTGTATTGTGAACCTCAATTTCTTTCTGGTTAAGTAGCACCTGGACCTGCAACACATGTTTATTATACATTTCTATCAGGTTCTCTTTGTCTCTTTTTAACCCTTCAATTTGCTGATGTGCCTCTTCCAGCTTTGCAGACAACTCGTTTTGAATTTCCAGTGCCTGCTTTCGTGCCTCACTTAATTCTTTTTCCATTTCCTGGATTTCTGCTTTCCCTGCGTGTCCGTTCTGTTCCTTCAAGCTAACGTCTTGACTATTGGTAACCAGTTTCTCAAAAGATGCTATTACGGCTCTGGTAGGGCTGTCAAAGCCCAGTGCTTCCACCTGTTTCCAGAGACTTTCCGGGCACCAGATATTTATTTTGTGTTTCTCCTCTGAGACCATTAGAAAGAAAAAATACGTTATGTAATAAATAACTTCCTAAAATTTTTTACAATATACTATTTCTTGTATAAAAGGAAGCATTCAGGAAGAAATAGGAAAATTTTCTTATGTCTCGAGACTGACCCCTTGCCTTAGCAAGGAACTATATAAACATATTCAATCACTAATAAAAACAATCAAAGACGACACTACATAGCCACACAACGTCGAAATAAACAGTTAATGAACCATTATTCGAAGCATTTCATGTAAATAATGAATTACAATTGTTTCTTAACCATCAAGTTTCTCGATAATGTTAATTTTTGATTAATAATCCGAAATTCCTGTAAATCCCCAAATAACTATATTAAAACGGATCATATAGAGGATTGTACTCTTAAAACATTTATTAAGAGTTTCTTAAAACATGATTGATAAAACATGACCCATATGAAGGAATGCTCAAATTTGTGAAAGTAAGAAGTGAATTTCCACATTCCATATAAATTCTTTCACCAATTTGTAATTGCTTCAAAGGGAGGTATAAATTGTGATAAATAAGAAAATAATAGTAAGCTTACTTACACTTGGAATGCTTGCAGCTGTTGTTAGTGCCGGAACATGGGCGTACTTCAGCGACACAGCTATCGGAGGCAACGACACAATTACAGCAGGAACTATTATTCTAAGTGGTGTCAATTCTACAGTCAGTTATGCCATACCAAACGCTGCTCCAGGAGACAATAATGTACCAATTAGCAATGCAACAATTACAAACGCTGGTACACTTCCTGGTAATCTCTATGTGAACATAACTTCACCGACCACAACTACTGAAGGTGGGCAAAATCTCTTGTCACATTTGCACTTCTATCTTAACGGCCAGCCTGCCACTACCGGTACATCAGTCAACCTTGGAGAACTACAGCCTGGAAACGCAAACTCATTGCCTGTAGCAATAACATATTCCTATGACAATATCATTGAGCCACAAAACAGCGAACAGGGTCAGACAGTTAAGTTTGATATCAAATATAGTTTGGTTCAGTCAATAAACATGCCAGCAAACGTAACTATAAATCCGTAACTGCAAGGTAAATTAGTCAATGCTATGGAATCGTCGGTCTAAATCCGACATTCCACACCATTTCACATTAATGTGATGTCATCTGTATAACCTTCTAACACTGACTAATTGTGTTATCAATTTGTGATACCTCTTTAATTAGAGGCATTAAACTATTTATGGCAGTGTGGATCGTCTTTTCTACGGGTCTATTACAACGCGGACATCTATCATTTTCAAGGCAATGCTCATTTTGTCAGTAATGTGTAGAAACTGCTGTAAACCAGTCCTATACTTTTTTTGTCTTTAAGCTTCAAGGCTCATCGATTCTCAGTGATTCAGAAATGTATATATACTACATCGTCTACCGATATATCGTCTGACGATAATGTCGGGGTAAGGATTATGGAAGAAAAAATGGACATCGAGATCCGGCGGGCTTTTCTCAAGTACATTGTGTTGAAAATTATAAAGGATAAGCCTACTCACGGTTATGACATCATTAAGACTGTCGAGCTCCGCTCGAACGGTCGCTGGACTCCGAGCGCTGGCTCAATCTATCCGATTCTTGAAAGCCTTGAGTCAAACGGCTTCATCCGGATCGAGGAGGTCGAACGCAGGAAAGTTTACACGATCACCCCGCGTGGGGAGGTGGCGCTGGACCGCATGACACAGAAGAAGATAGAACTCCTTAATGAAATGTCCCGGATCATTAACAGTGTGACTGAAGGTAATGATAATAACAGTGCTGACGTTGGGGTCGGCGCTGGCAATATTCAGGACAAAGGGCGGCAGCCAGAGGCGACAAACGAAAGTGAGCCCTCGAATCTGAAAAATGATGAAGACGGAAGGTAATATTTTGAGCGAAAACAGTAATGTGACAGATAATGTGACAGATAAAATAACAGTGGGCACACCAGGGAAAGGCATTGATTACAAGTGGGTTGCACTGTTCAATGTGACACTGTCATCGTTGATGGGTACTATCAACGGCAGCATTATCCTGATCTCGCTGCCTGCGATATTCAACGGCATCCAGCTCAACCCGATGGCTCCGGACGCATTCCAGTATCTGATATGGGTCCTGATGGGGTACGGCCTGGTTACGGCGACGATACTCCTCAGTATCGGAAGACTTGCAGACATGTACGGCCGGGTGAGGCTTTTCAGGCTGGGCTTCCTGATATTTACAATCGGCTCGATCCTGCTCTACCTGACGCCTGATAAAGGAAGTACAGGTGCAATGGAACTGATCGTATTCAGGCTCGTTCAGGCTGTAGGCGGAGCTTTTACTATGGCGAACGGTGCAGCCATTATCACGGATGTATTCCCGGCTGGCGAGCGGGGAAAGGCATTGGGCATAAACATGGTTGCCATCATGTCCGGCCAGTTCATAGGCCTGCTGCTGGGCGGGATACTGGCGGTATATAACTGGCGCTACGTGTTCCTGGTCAATATCCCCTTTGCACTTATCGGGACTATATGGTCTTACTGGAAGATGAAAGAGGTCTCTTTCCGGGCGCCCAAAACCAGTATAGATATTGTGGGCAATTTATTCTTCGTAGTCGGGCTGACCTCGCTGCTTGTCGGCGTCACTTACGGCCTCATGCCGTACGAGCATAACGGGAACATAGATGCGATGGGCTGGAACAACCCCCTGATAATTGCGGCAATCGTTGTCGGTGTACTGCTATTGATCGCCTTCCCGTTCGTCGAGAACAAAGTAAAGAACCCCATGTTCCGGCTGGAATTTTTCAAGATCCGGGCTTTTGCCTATGCAAACCTTGCCGCCTTTACTGCGGCTATTGCTCGCGGCGGAATTATGTTCATGCTCATCCTGCTGCTGCAGGGCATCTGGCTGCCTCTTCACGGTTATCGTTTCGAGGATACGCCTTTCTGGGCTGGCGTCTATATGCTCCCGATGACTCTGGGTTTCATTATCATGGGTCCGATTTCAGGGATACTCTCGGATAAGTACGGGCCAAGGTGGATCGCAACAGCAGGCATGACTCTTGTGACTCTGGTATTTATCGGGCTCTCGATGCTCCCCTATAATTTCGACTACTGGGAGCTCGGTGTCCTGATTTTCCTGATGGGCTTAGGCAACGGCATGTTCAGCTCGCCAAACAGCTCCTCAATCATGAATTCCGTGCCCCCGCAGGACAGGGGTGTCGCATCGGGCATGATGGCCACGCTGATGAATTCGGCAATGACACTGAGCATGGCTGTTTTCTTTACCATCGTGATAGTTGGTATCGAGAAATCGTTCCCGAGCGCAATATACGAATCTTTCGCTAGCCTTGGGGCCTCACAGATTACCCTCACGGTGCAGCTGCTTGCAGACCAGCTGGCTAAAATGTCTCCGACAAACGCGCTGTTCTCAGCCTTCCTGGGTTACAACCCAATGGGCGCAATCCTGAGTGCAATGGATCCTAATATGGTCAGTGCAATACCTAAAGAGGTCGTAACCACACTTACGAGCAGCTACTGGTTCCCACAGACGCTGCAGAGTGCGTTTATGCCTCCGCTTCGGGTTTCTTTCTATATCGGGGCGGTACTCTCAGGAATAGCCGCGGTGCTGTCAGCCATGAGAGGACAGGTGTATGTGCATGAAATTCACGCTCAATCCAGCGATGCAAGCGGTAGCCTTCCAATAGGAGACGAAAAAGCACGGACCTGATGCCCGAGTTTCGCCAGTCGAGTTGCGGCTCAACGATGCGCTGTCCTTCCCGAGTTGCGATTCGGGAGCCCGCAGTCCTTTTCGCTGCGCTTCGCTCCGCTCAAGAGGACTAACTTAGGGGCATCGTTTCTTCTGCGTTTTTCGCGTTTTCAACGGTTTAAGATTACTCTAAAATTGACCATGGGCACAGAGAACATTGTGATCCGATTTTTAACTGAAGAAATGCGGAAATACGCGGAAAAAAACCTTACTTAAGTAATGTAAATATACAAAGTGATTGATAATATGTACTGAATTAAAGGAAATTAAAGATTGGACTAAACGTTCCCATGCATTCCGGATCACACTCGGAGGAATATGAAGCCCAAATATTGTTTTAATTGTAAGCAATCCAAAATTACCGGTTCATGCATGGTCTATTTTTGTGAACTATTAAAAAGAAATGTAATGGCCTATTCTGTGGACAAAGATTGTCCTTTGCAGGATCTTGGTGAGGAAAACAATAATAGGCGTTGAGTATTAAACGACCGACAAACAACAGGTTTTGAACAACATATTTTGAACAACAGGTTTTGAATATTATGATAGATGCGGCTACTGCGGCTTTGGGAACGGGCATAATATATTATTAAATTTGAAAGCGGTTCTGTGTAGTTATCGGGAGTTACTAACTCACTAACTTTTATTTGCGTAGTATGCCTGTTTTTCATTTTATTACTTTAAAATAATAATATATGCACTACGTCATTACAGTAACACTAATTTACTAAACTCCCATTTGACCGATAGGTATCTAGACTTGCCATAACTTGTTTCTGCCATCAGTCACTCCTCTTTATTTAAAATTCTTATGTATTCTTCTACCAGAGATTTTCCCATTCCC
>JAUPKV010000279.1 GCA_030837265.1 Methanobacteriota archaeon | reverse complement strand
CGGAAAGCCTATATTCCAAATTGTACTGCTGCGTAAAATCAAATGTCCACCTCGTTAAATAACTATCTAACGAAGGGAATTTTTTTCGATATGCTGCCCATAATTGCATGAGCTTTTGATATCCCTCTTGTGGATCTTGCCATCCGATACCGCTGAGAAGCTCATAAATCAACACAAAAATGTAGGACAAATCGGTATCCAAGTAATTACCTTGGCGAATTTGGGAACGCCAATAAAAATACCATGCTTGTTGAGCCCCGTTCATACTGTCATACGTTGGCCAGTAGGCCATAAAGGGAACAAAAGCTGCAGTTTTCCCCTCCCTTGAAGCATTCTTCTTCATATCTATGAAAAACTTCGTGTTGGAAGTGTTTTCAATAGAAATGGAAACCTTAACACTTTCCGAAGCATACGAAGGCTTTACAGGAATTGACTGTTTATACTCTTGTTCTCCGGGAACAACAATATCGGTAACTCCATTTGAGACGGAGGTGTTTTTAGGAGAAACTGAAACCTTAACACCTTCCGAAGCATACGAAGGCTTTTCAGGAATTGACCGTTTATACTCTTGTTCATTGGAAACAACAATATCGGTAACTCCATTGGAGACGGAAGCACTTTTATAAATCGGATTTATCCTTGTTTGAGTAGTGGACTTCCCCATGTCGCCGATAATCTGTTTTTTTACGTTTCGATATGCGATCGCATAATGAAGTATACCCAGTAACCAAATAAGAGGAGATAAGGAGGTATCAGTAAATGTTATTACTGCATAAGCGACAGCACAAATGACATTTAGAGCACTAGAGTTAATCAGGCCAATATATAGCAACGAGATCCAGTTCAGGACTGGTATAAAAGAGAGGATTCTAAAACCGATTCCTGGTAATTTTCGTTGAGTATTCTTCATATCCTATCTCCTCGTATGAGTCGGCAACGTGACAATTTCGGTTGTCGTGAAGATTTTTTCATGTAGTTTGACACTATAACTCTTGCTTTTGTGTAATCTCTTTCTTGATTGTAAGAATGATAAACTTTCCTAATTGTGAAGATTTTTGCTTTTCGGCATCAAATTCAGATTTTTGGTTATATGAAAAACGTCTAGCTATTTTACTCGAAATCTGAGCCAAAAGAGATATTCGTCTGAAAGAACTGGTTCGCTAATATAGAGTTTATCTTTGGAAGTAAAATGCATTGTTTCAATCTAAACATGCTCAAAAAGCTCATGATGCCCCAAAAAAGATAAACATCTGAAAATATTAGATATGAGAAGATCTTCCGAAACTATTGTTGTTGGTTTTCCAGATATTTCAGAGAAAGTCATTTTACCAGCTTCATTTCTAAATTTATCTCAAAGATCAATACCTTCACAATACAACCTGAACCCGCACTCTTTGCAGTTCTCAGGATCTCCTGTTTCCCTAAATCCAAACTCATAATCATGGGAAATATTTCGTGCAGTCTCGATCATAGCACTGATTGCTCCTCTATCAAGACCTTTTGCCCTGCTCCCAATAACATTGTATTCTCCGTTTCCGTCCAGTTCGAAGCTGAGCGGCTTTTCCTTCTCAAGCATATCGAGTGTCAGTCGCTTAACCTGGTATTCCGGATGCATATGTTCAAAGCCTTTTGCGTAAAGCAGGAGCTGTTTTGAGCGGTCTTCGGGGGAAACATCGGTTTTTCCGGTTTTGTAATCGATAATTTCGACCTCTTTTGTGGAAGGGTTAAGCAAATCGACCCTGTCGATCTTTCCCTTGAAAACAAACTCTTCCAGAGGAACCGAAAACCATTGTTCAACCATGAGATTGTTTGAAATCCTGTCTTTATTGCGAAGCCAGAATACTTCAAAAAGAGGGAGAATTGATTCAAGATTAACGTACATCCAGTCAGGTTTTTTGTGAAGAGTTTCTGCAATCTTATAAAAAGCCTGTTTCTCTGCAACTTTTTCTTTAACTGCTATTTCAAGCACCTCATGCACAAAACTTCCTTTTGCCAGAGCGCCTCTGGAATCTTCTCTTTTCCGGCTTGGCATGCGCAGGATTTCTTGCAATTCATATTGTTTCGGGCATTTTTCATACACTTTCAAAGCTGAAAAGCTGAAGCTGAATGCTTCCGGATTGAATCTTAATCCGTTTCTTCTGGAAACCATCTTTGAGAAAATCTTCTCCGCTTTTGCAGTCGGATCTATCAGGTTCCAGTTTTGTTGGATTTTTTCAAGATAATTCTTACATCCACCATCTCTAAGGGCTCTGTATAACATCAGGTAGTGTACGGATTCCTCTAGATCCCTATCAAGAGTCTCAATAAGCAGTTGTAGACATCTGTTTTTCTCACGCTCAAGTTCATTATCACTTACAAGGCCCGCGGTTTTGATCTCAAGGTCTCTTCTGTAGGACAGGTCTAGCGCGTCAAAGGAAATCTCCATTTCAGTGTCAACGCTTGTTCCTGTTTTAGTTTTTATTTCTTTGTTGGCACCTGATTCTGTATTGGTTTTTGCTTCCCCGATCGCAGGAATTTCCAGATCTCGCCAGTGATTATAGCCGATTTCCGTTAAAAATTCGGAAGGCTCACGTTCCTTGCCACCGTATTCCATAGAAAGCAAAAGTATCAGGTCTTCTTTTGCTCTGGTAAATGCCACGTAGCAGAGCCTGCGCTCTTCTTCAAATCTTATTTCTTTCTTTCACTTCTTAACTGCATCCTCAAGCTCAGTTTCACTTAACTGCGCTGAGAAAAGGTCCCGATACTGTTCCATCATCTCCAGTGGAATAAGAAAATCCTGGCCACCCCTCAACAGAGGAAACTTGTCTTTTGCCATGTTAATTACAAAAACGATCCTGAATTCCAGTCCCTTTGCTGCGTGGATGCTCATAAGGCTTACAGCGTCAGCCTTCCTGATTTTCGCGGACTCGGGGTTTCCTCCCATTTCGTCCAGGATCTCAAGATAGTCAATGAAACCAAAAATTTCCCTATTATGGAATTGCTCAAAATTCTTTGCCATTTCGTGGAGGTTCCGGAGGTTCAGGAAAGCTTCCCTGGTCCTGAGCGTATCCAGCCTGTTAAGGTGTCTCACAAGTCCGCTGAGGTCGTAAATCTCCAGTAAAAGGTCTGAGACGTCCAGCAGCTTTTTCTCGCCAAGCACTCTGATTATTCCCTTCACTTTTTCAATAGTGCTGCGTCCATTTTCACTTAAACCTATCTCATCGAGGTGATGATAAATGGCTTCCTGAAGAGTAATTTTGTTTTTCTTAATGAACTCCCCTAACCGGACAGAATCGTTATTCTCAAGGCTGTTATTGTAGTGAAAAAGCCGCCACCACGCTTCTGTTCCTCTGGGGGTAGGGTCCATTAGATTGTTTAAGACATAGAGATACGAAAGCACTGTCTTGATTTCTGGCTGTTTTAGATAATCGGCATCTTCTTTCACAATAACCGGGATTTCACGCTTCTGGAGAGCCTGCCTGATCTGCCTACCTTGGGAATGGGTCCGGTAAAGGACAGCAATTTCTTTCAGCGGAATGCCCTTCTCGAGATAGGATTCGATTTGTTCGACGATTTTTCGGGCTTCCTCACCATCATCTTTTGTTTCCTGGATGATTACATTTTTGCCTTCAGCGGCTATACAATTTTGTAGGAGGATGCACTCGTTTATTCGGTCTTCGGGATAATTATGGGAGATCAGCCTGTGAGCTACCTTTAGAATCTTATTTGTAGATCTGAAACTCACATCCAGGGACACAATATCTTTTTCTGAAATTCCAAAGTGATTTTTGAATTCCTTGATATTGTCTGAGTACGCTCCCCTAAAGGCGTAGATGCTCTGGTTTTCATCTGCAACAACAGTGATATTTTTCTCTCTTTCAGTCAGGTGTTTAATGAGTTCAAACTGCACATAATTGGTGTCCTGGAACTCATCCACAATGATGTGCATATAAGTATCATTCAGTTCCGTTGAGCCAAATTTATTGAGGAATTTGAGGGCAATACGGTTGAGGTCCCCATAGTCAAGGAAATTTAATTCTTTTTTTCTCTCTTCATAGATCTCCCAGACACGGGTGAAATCTACATATTTTCGGTACTCATCGTAAAGTTCAATGAATTCCTGCCAGTTTTTCTTTTCATCTTTCAGAGCTTTTTGCTGGTCTTTACTCTTTAAATGGAATGTATTCAAATTTATCTGGCATTCAGTGTAAAGATGCTCTAACCCGCTTTCTTCAGTAAACTTAAATAGTGACTCCTTTTTTGTTTTAAGATAGTCTTTGAACTGGTCAATCGAAATATTGAGATCCTTTGCTTTTGCAATTGTACTGGAATATATAGTTGCATTTCTCGAAGAGGTACCTAATTCCTTATAAATCAGGATAGCTGCATCGATTTCCTCAAGAATACTAAACTGCTCGAAAACTTCACATTTTTCAGCATTGTTTCGGATTAATTCAGCACAGAAGGCATGAAAAGTGCTGACGTTAACAGCAGTTCCCCCATCTAGAAGTTTTAAAGTTTTCTGTTCCATGTTTTTAGCCGCTTCCCTCGAGAAAGTAAGAGCAAGAATTTTTCCAGGATCAATCCCACATTTTTTGATCATGAAGGCAATTTTGCCAGTAATAGTGGACGTCTTGCCTGTTCCTGCACCTGCGAGAATCAATAAAGGACCCGAAGTGTGTTCAACTGCTTCTTTTTGTTTGTCAGTGAGAGTCAAGAAGAGTTTTTCTAACATGAGATTACCTTGAGACAGTTTGCTTTATTTTTATGTCAGAAAGGGATACTTATATAAAAAATTGTTTTTTTGGTTCTGTGTAGTCAACGGGGTTTGACCACTAAGGTGACCTCTACATATAATGAAAATTTATCATAGACCCATTTGATTACTCAGTACTCTTTTTTTCACAGTTATTATTCAGTGGATTGAGTTATTAGAATTCATTTATCTTCATACCTATCCAAAAAAGCTGCACCTGATAATTCAGAATCTGGCTTTGAAGCCCACTACGAGCATTTAACTAGCTTCCAGTAGGTGAAAAACGTTTATTGATGAGTTTAATCTTCTAGATGAAGTTTAAGCACGATAAATTGTAGTTTAAAGGGTAAGCAAAAGAAAAGAAATAGCCAATAGGATAGATCAAGAAAGATTGAAACAAAAAAATGCAATCAAAAGGTTCTATCTGATAGAATCATCAATAGGTATTTCCGAGATATGAAATCAAAGAGACATCATATTTTGGAGTTGTAATGTTAGTATCGATAATGAGAGTACCTGAAGTTTTGAGATAGGTTCATTCATTAAAAAATATCCATTCATGAATAATGCTTCTCTTCTGAGAGTATACCCGAAAAGTGCTAGTAGACCTTTTGCTTTTAATAAGTAGTATGCATACATTTATTAAAAAACAATTGACTGTTCGGAACATACTGAAATGACTAAAATCAATCCAATTGAATTCGCCGAACTCTATTCAGCAGGTGAAGACCCTGTTTCTATTGCAGATCAACTGGGGGTATCTTTTGAAGAATTAGTGATAACAAGGAAGCGATTAGGTTTTCCTCCTTGGAAAATGGAGAAAAAACCTATAAAAGGTAATCAAGTGGAAATAGATAGTATTGATGCATGTGAATTCAGAAAATTGTATTATCAAATGAGTGATAAAGCTCTAGTGTCGCGTCAATCCTCAAATGTCGGATAAAGACGTGATAATTTTATCCTTGCATCATCTGTTGTGAATTGCCAATTAACCTTTGAATTTTT
>JAUPKV010000278.1 GCA_030837265.1 Methanobacteriota archaeon | reverse complement strand
CGTCAGAACAGGAACTGCCTCCGATTCAACTGGAGATCATTATAGCTAGACTTATTCCAACCCCTTCATTTCACATGGAAAATTTTAGAAAACAGTTGTGGTTAATCGTCAGAACATAAACCACTTCAGGTTCAACTGGAGACTGTTATGACAGAATGTCAATTACAACTGTTTAATCGTCTATGAACTCTGCCGACAAATATAGAGACTACTCAAACGCTTTCTAGAATGAAGTGCAGAAAATCCTGCTTACTATGAAAAAAGAAAAGAAGGTTCAAAGTGCATGGGGGCTTTTTGAAGATCTGAATGACCATTTCGAGTTAAAGCTCACCATTTTAACGAATCTACTGCTAAAACTAAAATCCTTGTTACAAACCATTTTTAAAGCATTGATAACACATAGGTTTCTCTTTTGAAGTATCTATTGGTTTACCGCATTTATGACAATACTTTTCCTTATACTTTGGATTTTCAAATCTGGCCCATGAATTATAACAATCGATACAAAACGGTTCATCAGGATTATACCTTATTTTTTCCCCACAACGAATGCATGATCCAGAATCATTGATAAAGTCCTGTTTATAGTAGCTTGCAATTTCCCGGAGAAAAGCAGACCCATACCTATCAAGTTTCTTTTGCCCCACTCCTGTAATACTTAAAAACTCAGCAGGGTTTTTCGGAGTCTTGGAGCATATTTCTTCAAGAGTTTTATCCGTGAATATGTAATACGCAGGTACATTTTCCTGTTCTGCAATTTTACTTCGAAGTATTCTCAATCTCTCGAAAAGGTTTAGGTCATTTGAGCTGCTACCATAATTTGTTATTTCTTTTTCAGTTTCAATTTTCGAGTTTTTCACTTTTGACTGCTCTTCTAATATTGGAATTGGATCAGTTTTTTCCTCATCTCTTGAGATTATTTTCTCAACTGTTATTTTGATTTCATCACTAATTCTAAACAACATTCTTGCTTCTTCGTAGACAGCAGAATACAGTTCTGGGTCGTCATCTTTTGAAACATAGACCCCCATTTCATAATTATTGATTTGAGAATATTCGTAGAGATTCATTGAAGTGATTATAGCTTCTTTTTCATTGAGGTAACATTTAGCATGTAAATCCTTGCAAAAACCGGTACGGACAGAATCAAGCTGTTTAATCCAATTATTTTCGTCGGGTTGCAACTCATTTTTTCCATAAACAATTTTAACATCGGTTTTCATCCTATTTTGATCTTCAATCAAATCTTTAATCTTATGATTGATTTTTAAATACGGACTTATTAGGATGATCTCTTGCTTGGCATGTTTAATAATGTTGCTTAAATAATGTGAGGTGCTTTCAGTGTTCAAAAATTCAGCCATTTTCTTCCCCCAGTTACTTCGGTTACATAGGGTATTTAGCAAATAATATAATATATGTACTTACTAACTTTTTTTATTTAATATTACCTCAAATCTAAATAAAACACTACTAAAAATATATAATTTAAATAATTTTTAAAATTTTCACAAGTTAATCCTCTTATCTGCATTGCCCTTAGCAGAAGTAGAAACTGATTTTGCGATATATTCTACAGGATTTAGAACTACCACATTTAATGTCTATAATGAGACTAAATACGGAAAAACAAAAGAACACAATTGGTTAAAGGCTCACATGTGCGTAGGAGCGAAGACAAACATAGTAACGGCTGTCATAATAACTGATGGGAACGCAGGTGATTCTCCACAGTTCTGCCCATTGATTAAACAAACGTCAGAAGGCTTCACAATCAATGAAGTTTCTGCTGATTTGGCTTATTCATCTCGAAATAATCTCGAAATGGTTAACGAGGTAGGAGGTATGCCTTATATCCCATTCAAGAAAAACGCGGTTGGAAGTGCAAGAGGATCGTCTATGTGGAAGAAGATGTACCACTACTTCCAGCTCAACAGAGATGAATTCCTAAAGCATTATCATAAGAGAAGTAACATTGAATCTATAAATGCTGCAATTAAGAGAAAGTTTGGAGAGACGTTGAAGTCTAAGAATAGAATTGCTCAGGAAAATGAGTTATTGGCTAAAATTGTAGCTTATAATTTGACTGTAGTAATTCATGAGATATATGAGAATGGGATTAATCCGGATTTTTTACAATCAAATGCTTGTGCTGTCATTAAAAGGAGAAAATAAGTGGATTACTTTGAAACAAAACACGAATGTAAAACACTTCTAACAATCCTCAATTTGACACAGGCAGCCCACAAACTTGTACTTCTTTGTAGTGAAAAGTTGGATCAAAATACTCAGTATAATAAGGTGTCATATTCATATGCAAGTCATATTTTTCATTTAATTCTTTCTTAATTTTGTTTGACCATTCTACTGAATAATTCATATTTTTGGGCATATGCTCTCTATACTGAGCTAAATATGTCTGTTCTGCGTCTGATAAACTTTCACCTGTAGATTGTTTTGAATAACAATCTTCTATATATTGTCTTTCATATTCAATATCCATAATAATTTTGTAGTATATATATATCTCCTGATGATTCCGTATCTAATTTAGAAATATCGTGGGCGTAAATGTAGTAAGTTCCATCGTTACTATAATATGGTCTTGGATCTAATAATGAAGGAAGTTCGGAATAATTTGATTTATTTAGAGATGTTTTTACCTCTTCCATTTGAATTAGAGTATTATTAATGCGATCGGATGTGACTGAAACGTCTATATATATAGCTTTAGCAATGTTTTTTTGTTCTAGGTGTTGTTGTTCGCTTATCAATATCCAATTACAAGCCAATGTTAAAATAGCTCCTACTAATAATCCAAGTGCTCCATATAATAACCTGGATTGACTATGGGAATCTTCTTCAACCATGAGAATACAGTTAGATCTTTTACATAATAATTTACCTATTTTTTCCTTTGAAGATGATGTCTCCGATTAATAACATAAACAAATACCATAAAAGAATAGCTGTTCCGAATAATATTATCAGAAAATGAGAAAAATCTAAATTGAATAACATTTGCATATTTAAAAATATATATCCAAAAAATATTGTTCCTATCAATTCTATAAGTATTTTGATTTTTCTCAGATTAATTGTAAAATTATTCCCCCTTATTCCTTTGTGATTTTCCTCACCTTCTTCGTCTTCGGTCTCTCCATTTTTGACAGTTATTTTAGGCATATCTTATCCCTCTCAAACTTTACAGAAATAATATAATTTAAGACTGATTATACTAGTTTGAAACTTTCTAAAACATTAACAAATCATCAGTCTTCATCTTGCACGAAAAGTCCACAATCTGCACCTAAAGTAGCTTAAAAATCAGACTTTAGGTGCAAAGCCTCATCATCCAAAAGCTTTTTATACGAAGTATTGCATTAGACATTGATGTACATAATAATACACCAGTGATAAAAGATGCACTACTCAATTCTCCATATTCTCAACACAACAAAAACCCGGGTTCAGACTTTTGGGCCTGATGTCTACAAGAAGGGACCGCAGCCGCAGTTCCAGAAAAGGGACTTTATTGCCGCTGTGGCAGCTGCGCGGGCAGAAGGCCGTGCTCCTGTAATTGCAGAAGTCAAGCCCGCATCCCCTGGGAAGAGTTTCAGGGAAATTCCGCCGGCTGTGGCTGCTGAGCTTGCATGGGAAATGGAGGAAGCAGGTGCTGTTGCAATCTCTGTCCTTACCGAACCGGGAGTATTTCATGGTTCGCTCGAAAACCTGAAAGAGGTCAGGAAAACTGTATGCCTGCCTGTTCTCAGGAAGGACTTCATTATTGACAAAGTGCAGCTTGAAGAAGAAGGGAGCGATCTCGTGCTCCTGATTGCAGGCATTCTGGGAAAAGAACTCGGAGAATTTGTCGAGCTTGCCATTGGAAAAGGGTTTGAGCCTCTGGTTGAGGTTCACAGCAGGGAAGAACTTGAACTTGCCCTGGGAACCAGTACAAGAATAATAGGGATCAACAACCGGAATTTCGAGACCCTTAAAATCGACCTGGCTACCACGGAAAAGCTTGCACCCTTAATCCGGGAATACGACCTTGACCACGGGACCAGCCATATCATCATAAGCGAGAGCGGGATGAACAGTTCCTCTGATATCAGGCGAGTAATGCAGGCAGGGGCAGACGCTGTGCTTATAGGGTCTGCACTTATGGAAAGTGATTCAGTTTTCGAAAAAACTAAAGAATTCGTCCAGAGCTTTTGCTGGCGTTAATAACTTCTTTTCTTTAATTTTCAGGAGTTTTCAGCCCGCAAAAAGGTTTGAAAAGTCCGCTTTCATTTCAAAAACTAAGGATATAATTCTGTTTCATAAGATCACAACGAATGGGATCGGGAATTAAAAACTAAGGATCAAGGATTCAAAATCCAAAATTCAGGACTATAAAATCAGTAATCAGGAAGTAACGACTCAATAAGCCAAAAATCAAGAAAATAAGGGAGTAATCGAATTGATGGGACTTACAATTTCAGAACTACAGGTAAAAGGAAAATACGGGAAATACGGAGGGCAGTACGTGCCAGAAGTCCTCATGCCGGCTCTGGAAGAGCTCGAAGAAGGGTATGAGAGATACAAAAACGATCTGGAGTTCCTTGCAGAACTTGACCATTACCTCAAGGACTTTGCAGGCAGAGAAACGCCTCTTTACCTCGCCCGGAACCTGAGCAAAAAATACGGGACTAAAATCTACCTTAAAAGGGAAGACCTTGTGCATGGAGGAGCACACAAGTTAAACAACGCCATAGGGCAGGCTCTTCTCGCAAAATATATGGGAAAAACCAGGCTGATTGCCGAAACAGGGGCAGGACAGCACGGGACTGCAACAGCAATGGCAGGGGCAAATCTGGGGTTTGAAACCGTCGTCTACATGGGTGCAAAAGACGTTAAACGCCAGCAGATGAACGCATACAGAATGGAACTCATGGGCACCGAGGTAAAAGCCGTACATACCGGTTCAAAAACCCTCAAGGACGCAATCAATGAGGCTTTCAGGGACTGGGTTACGAACATAGGAAACACTCACTACCTGATCGGATCAGTGGTGGGTCCCCATCCTTACCCTATGATCGTAAGGGACTTCCAGAGCGTTATAGGGCGCGAAATAAGAGAGCAGGCAATGGAAAAAGAAGGCAGGCTTCCAGATACACTCATCGCCTGTGCAGGAGGCGGGAGCAATGCAATGGGGACTTTCTATCCTTTTATCGAAGACAGAGATGTCAGGCTGATTGCCGTGGAAGCCGGGGGAAAAGCCCTGAAATGCACGGAAAAAGCAGCCCTTCACTCAGCTTCCCTCTGCGCCGGAGAAGAAGGAATCCTGCACGGAGCAAGGACAAAGGT
>JAUPKV010000277.1 GCA_030837265.1 Methanobacteriota archaeon | reverse complement strand
TGTGCTTCCTGAGGGAATTCTTAACAATCCTTCACTCCGTTACGTGCGGGAATTTGTCGAAGATCGGGCTTTCATCCGAGCGGTCGTCAGTCTCCCTCAGGAGGCATTTGTCTCTTCGGGAGCTAGCGTAAAGGCATCGCTTCTATTCCTGCAGAAATTTACGGAAGAAGAGAAACAAAAATTCGAAGAGATATATCAAAGTGCAAAGATAGAACTAATTGATAAAAAACAAGATGAAGATCCCCGTCCGCTACTTAAGAGACGTTTCGATTACTTCATCTTTATGTGTGATGCTGAAAAGATAGGCATTACCGCAACAGGTGAGGACGATCAGAATGAACTCTTTCCCAACGATAACCAGCCAGATAATATTGAAAAAACATGTCTAGAATTGTATCGGCAGTTTCTAAAAAATCCAAAAAGTTTTCTTTTTAGCGGAGAGTATATTTAATGGAGAAATATACCATCTCAAAAAAATTTGCTGTTAAATTTTCGTCCATGAGCGACTGGTCTGTCTCTACAAATTTTCTTAATCTTACCAATCGCTGTAACTGGGATGTTCGTCCACTTTTCAGGATTACAAAGCTTAGAAGCGAAATAGCTAATGATAACGAAATCAACTCCGGAGCAATCCTCCTGCTGGATAGAATATCCTTTGAAGAGGGAAAAATCTATGCTGGCAGTCGAATTTTGACAAAAATGAAACAGTTTAAATCGTATAAGGGCGATGTTGTTGTTTCGAAGATCAATGCAAGAAAGGGCGCCATTGGAATTATAGATTCTGATAAACCTGTCGGAGTTACAATTCATTTTCGCACTTTAATTCCGGACACAGGGTTGATAAATAATCGCTTTTTATGGTTAGCTTTGCGAGGAATATTTTGCCGAAATCAATTTGAAATAGCAACGGGCGGTCAAGGAAAAGGCGAAATTAGTGAAGCCCGCTTAATGGATATAAAAGTCCCTTTCCCACCTTTGACAGAACAGCAAGCCATAGTAGCGTATTGGGAGACTAATAAAATAGCAGCGTCTCGGCTAGTATTGGATTCAGATAATGAACTTAGAAACATTTCGCGCAAACTATTAATAGATCTTGGATTAAAAGAGCTAAAACTGCCTACCATCAATCGCGTCTTTGCAGTGTCATGGCACAATATCGATCGTTGGGGAGTTGATGTTTGTCGCCAGTCCACATCAAAACCAAATGTTATTGAATCTAAGTATCCAGCGGTTCGGCTTAGGGATGTCATTGCCGATCTCCAGAATGGGTGGAGTCCCAAATGCTACAACCGTCAAGCAAAAGATGAAGAATGGGGCGTCCTAAAGGTTGGGGCCGTCTCCTTTGGCTTCTACGATGAATCACAAAATAAGGCGTTACCAGACGCGCTTAAACCACGGCCCCAATATGAAGTAAAAGAAGGGGACCTTATTATCAGTCGCGCCAATATTGCACGTCTTGTTGGGGCTTGTGCTTTGGTAAAGAGCACTCGGCCTCGCCTCATGCTTTGTGACAAAATATTTAGAGTAATTTGGAAAGATTCATCCTCAGTCATGCCGGAATATCTTGATGAAATTTTAAAGCTCCCTCATCTGAGATGGCAAATTGAGAATAATTTAACAGGTGCTTCACCAACCATGAAGAATATTTCGAAACCATCGCTGCTCGATCTAAAATTCCCGCTTCCCCCTTTGACCATTCAAGAAAATATTGTAAATGAAATTAGAGAAGCTAGGAATAGAGCACAGAGATTAGAAAGAAAGGCAGACATGATATCAAAAGAAGCAAAGGAAAATGTCGAAAAGATGATCCTTGGAATCCGTCCAATAGAAGGGATATAAATTGCCGCGCGGTAAAAAATATGTCGAATTTGAAGGGATTTTTGCTGCGAGCGTGCTGGGCATTTTTAGGATCATTCGTGGTTTCGCTGACTTAAGAGATCTTGCAGAAGTCTCTATTCCCTACAAAATGACTGTTGAAGGTGATTCAGGCCGTGTTTTCGGATTTCAGAGAGAAGAGAGTCAAAGGCATGCAAAGGATATCAAGAAATATCTCGAACAGAGTGACAACCGCTTCATTCCCGAGGTGATCCTATCCATAAGATGTGAAGAACTAGAGGAGATAAGCGATGGAGATAAAATCCTGGGTGTTCAATCGCCTCCTGATTCGGATATTGTCATTAAACGCCGCTTTAACGGAAAGAATCATCATATTCAAAAAATCCTAGTAAGACGTTCTAGGATTGATGTCATTAAAGATGAAAAACGAATTCGCCGTATTGATGGCAATCACCGACTGGCTCTAGCTGAAAGTCTAGCAGTTGATCCAAATCTGAAGCAAAAATATTTAGCACCTTTTTGCCTTATCTTGCTCCACTCTCCGGGAGACATAGCTGACGACTATGCAGAATCG
The DNA here is from genome assembly GCA_030837265.1 of Methanobacteriota archaeon. Next base: position 1,748 of record JAUPKV010000277.1, on the reverse strand, counting down.
TTGATCTTCCACACTATCAACAGCACAGCACTCCGGCTGAAGTCCGAACATGGCCTCCGTTTGCTTCTGGGACAAGATCCTGATTATGCAATGACACCGGATAGTGAGTTTGCCTATAGTCCTGCACTGCACATGACTCGGCTTCTTTCTGAAAGGCTTCGAAGATTGCCGGAACCTGCACGCAATCGTTTTGGAATCGAGCCATATACTGCACTATGGGAGGTAGCGCAGAATCTGATTGCCATAGATCCAAGCATAAGAGAAAGCAGAAATGCTCTGACGGATTTTACCAATAACCTATTTGCGGGGCTGGTGGATATCCTGCCTTGCCTCTATACTTCTAATCCGTTACTGTGTCAAACTCATGACTTTCTTGATCTTGTTGCTCGCGTCTGGTGGAAAGCTCCTGGCGATGATCACAATTCTAAAGTAAAACAAACAGTTGAAAAGCTTGATCATCTGGGGAAATGGTTGGGTGATCAAGGCATCACTAACTTATTGAATCCGCTTTCTCCTGCAGCTCAACTTCTTGAGACTTTTGAAGCTGTGCAAAATCGAATTCCTAAACGACTTTTTCTGGCCAGATGGTATCCGGATGAAATCCACGACGGAGACGCTCATCGCCGAGCAAAACTGCGTCTAGAACAGATTAAAGAAACGCTGGCTAATATCGAACGAGAATACGGTGTCAGGCTCGAACTTATCGATATGGGTACCGAAGAAGGTGGTACATTTCCGATCCATAAAGAGATGTATGATGCCATTGCCTCCTCTGACATAATTATGTGCGATTTTACCGGCCAGCGTCCAAATGTTTATGTAGAAGCTGGATTTGCCCTGCAACACCACTTGAAGAATAGGCTGGTCTTCCTTTTTGAACCAATGACTACTAGAGACAAGGTGCCGTTTGATCTGAACACATTCAAATATGTTCAAATATCTCAAGCGGCGGAAATCCCGAGCAAGGTCAAACCAGAAATTATAGCTATTCTTAGGGACTGTGGGGCAAATATTTAATATATTATTTAAATTACCTGAATAGCGTAGTGAGTGTCACCTACATTTTTTCTGACCTGGAGCTCATAATCGACTTTCCCAACAGATTTATCTAATTTTAATTGAATTTTTTATATAATTAAATGATTGAGGAGGAACAAAATTTGGTATTAAAGTCTTTGGATCGATCGGGTTCTCGAATTTTTCAACATATTTTATCTCTATGGCGAATCCCATTTCATTATCGCTAAAATAATTAAAGAATTCCTCTTCAGAAATTCCCGCATGATCCTTTAGCCGGTCCCATAATGCACGCGGGCGGTCTTCAATTATATTTGATATTCTAAAAGCACCAATTATTTTTTTAACAGGATATGTTGAATAGATATAAATCAGATTAATATCTTTATTAGCGAATTTGCTTTTTCGAAATTCATATCTTTTCCGCCCATCGATTATTGCCTCTGCAAATTTTGGCTTAATCGATAGTAAAACGTCCATCAATACCACCAATATCCTTTATCTTTGTCACAGCGCGGATGTATTATTTATCCCATAATTTCGATATGCGGAGGACGGGAGTCGAACCCGCGAACACCTTCGTGACAGGGTCCTAAGCCCTGCGCCTTTAACCACTTGGCAACCCCCGCGTTCTTCGCCATGCACCCCTTATTGGGGCTCGGCCACATAAAAGAACTCAGCTCTACTAGAACTTTGCGATCCCCTTTAGGGCCCGTCGCCCTTGCGCGCCC
>JAUPKV010000276.1 GCA_030837265.1 Methanobacteriota archaeon | reverse complement strand
GAATTATTTAGAGGATTCTTCTTTTGTTGAGGAAAAAGTATATGTCGTATTGACCAACGGCATAGTATGGATGCTAATCAAATCATCATTTGAAGAGGAAAACAAATTACATGCACGAGTTGTTTGGAAAACAAATATAGAAAATGGGGAACTGTCAAAAGTAGTCAGAAAGATAAATACAATTTCAAAAGCCAACATTGAACCTTTCCCAGGTAACAACAATCAAATATTAAATGAAATTTGGCAATCTCTTTTGGATAAGCCTGAAGAAATAGTTATGAGTTTATCGTTGGTAGTTGAATCTATTATTAGCCAGAAGTATTCAAACCGTCAGTTTAAGAATTCGGAAATTGAAGGTTTTTTAAAGGAAAAGATCAAAGAAATAAATTTAGGTCAATTTGACAAGGAAAATGAAGTTCCACCCGATGTACCAGTAAGAAAATACCTCCTTCCTCCTGATGGAACTATGTGCCAATTTTCATACAAAAGTTCCCAATATAACGGAATTATTGAAGATGGACAACTTCATATTGATAAGTTTGGGAAATTTGACTCTTTTTCTGGAGCTTCCGGAAAAATAACAAAAACCAGTCTAAATGGTTGGCTTTACTGGAAAATAAAATTGCCTGGCGACAACAGCCAGTGGCAATTTGCTAATATATGGCGAGATATGGTGAAAAAGTAATGTTAATCTTTGGGTAGTGCTAAACATGGATTGGTCGGAATAAATAATTATCTTGACATTTTATTTTAACTTTAGTAGACTATATCTTATAGTCTTATATGCAACCTAAAGTGCATGTTTGAAGGGAGCGTGTTATGCCGAAAAAGCGTGAAATCTGGTGTACTAACATGACTGGTGCATCTCAGATATTGAACAGGCACAGGAATACTATTCAAGGCTATATAAACGACGGTTTGATTGATGATTCTAGGTGTTTTAGGTATGGTCGAAATACCCTCATACCTATGGGGGAAATTGCAAAACTAATGAAAGCACCAGAAAATCAGGCAGTGAACGCGGCAAAGAGTTTGGATTTGCCATTATGGAGGTGTAAAAAATGAACATAACGAAAATTTCAGAAAACATTGGGTGGGATGGAACACACTTTTCTTGCCGCCGGTGTGGAAAGTCAGGTTATGATAGGATGGCTCAGGTACGAGGTCACTTGGCAATGTGCAGAGGGAAGGCTATCCAGAAGGGTGCTATACCAAAACAAGATAGCCAACCAGTTGCAACTGCGTTAAAAGCCAACTTTAAGGGTTTGCCAACTGGTTGGCAACCAGTAGCAGTTGCGCCTAGTAATAACCAGTCAGTAGATGATAGGTTAGCTAGGTTAGAGACTAAAGTAGATAATGAGATTCAACACATGCTAGTTGATAGAAACCAAAATAATACAATTAATGGTCTTAGTGCTTGGTTTGAAGCTAACAAGGGCATGATACTATTAGTCGGGGGAAGTTTTCTTTTAGTTTTGCTATTGCGTGATTCTAAATGCCATTGTGATTGTGACACGCCACAGAGCTATACAAGGTCAACGAGAAATGGTAGAAGGGATAACAGTAGTCTAAATTCAATGTTGGGTACTGCGGGGACCTACCTATTTAAGAAAGGCGTTGACAAGGTATTGAAATAAATAACAAAAGCCTATGTTAGAGGGGTCTAACATAGGCTTTGGAATTAGATTTTAATTTCGGGTGATATATCAATCAAATTTTACCAAGAAGGATATATCTTTTATGAATACTTTATGAGGCATTCACATGAATATTATAATACCAGATAATAAAAATGTCAAGAGAACAAGTCTGGAACGATACGGTTACAATCTTCCAAAGTATGTAATTTGTTCGGATAATAAAAGAATTCCACCAAAAGCTGAACGCTACCTTCCAAAGCAATACGCTCAATCTAAACCGTACATTGTCGTTAATAATCCGAAATATAGTCACTACATAGCATTTGATGTTGATAGAGAAGATTCCATGATACTATGGGAACTTATAGGCATACCAGCCCCAACGTTAGTGGTTCAGAATAAAGCAAACTATCATAGCCATTATCTTTACGAGCTACAAACACCATTACCGGCAAGGGATAAAAGGACAGCTTCTACAAATAGGCTACTGGACGCAGTTATTGAATATTATAAGTTTGTGCTTTGTTCTCATAAGGCAATTGTGGAACAGAAGCAATTAGCAAAGAACGCTTTATGTGACCAGTGGGGAATATGGGGTTCAGATGGGAATTGTGGAATGTTCACGTTGTCAGAACTTGGAGAATATACTAAGGCGATCCCTCGAAGGCGGGAACTTTCAAAAGATACAGATGGCAAGGATAGTCGGAACTGTTATCTTTTTAATCAGGGAAGGTATTATGCCTATGATATAATCAAAAATTGTGATTCTGAAAACGAGTTATTTGGTATGGTTTGGGCTTATCTTAATCAGCTCAACGATAACGAGATAAGAGAGAGAGAAGAATTCTCACATAAAGGCGTTCTCTTACCCGGTGAAATCAAAGACATAGCCAAGTCAATATCCAGATGGGTATGGGATAACAGACACAACTTTGGACTACTGAAACCGTCCAATAGAAACTTGGGTGCTTTGGGGCTTGCTCAGATGGGCAAGGGATGGAATTATGAAGATAGCAAAGCAGAGGTTAAAAAGCGTCAACGTTTAGGTGCAGAATATTGTCATAGAATTCAAAAAGAAAAGACTGAACATGCTTTATGGCTAGGGGTTCAACAATGTAGAGAAAAGGCGCTTGAAATAACAACAAAGAACGTATCTGAATTGTCAGGAATAAACATAAGGACAGTATATCGCTATGTTGACTTATTGGATAAGTTATCCACAGAATAACAACTTTGTAGATACTCATAAATAAAGGGGTTATTCGCTGTTTTGAAAAATTTGAAAAGCGTACCAAAAATACAACAATTAGAAAGATTGGTGTTTACAACAATGCGAAGCATACATATATACTGATTAACCGTTTGTCATTTTTGACATAGTGCGATAAATAAGATTAATAAACACATGCCAAAAAGGTTCAGGATCACCCTTCAATCTAAAATGCCTATGCCAAGAATTTAGACATTTATGCTATAATTTGGCATGGGTTAAGTTGCTGTTATAGTGGTACTGTAAACAGTAGCAAATACAAGGGTTTATAAAAGGTCTGCATAATGCCCTATTATGTGGCATTTCGATAAAGGGGTAGGAGTAAGTATGGGCGGGTTAAATTGATGCGTTGTAGGGCAAACTAGGAGGCTCTGTACTCGATTTGGAGTCTTAACAAATGGGAGATAGGAGAGATGGACAATCTAAATGAAGTATTACCAAAAATAATAGAGAAAATAAAGAACTTTCGTTCTCTATACGAAAAAAGCGAAATGGCAGTAAGAGGTCAGATAGTAGACCCCATTTTGAGAAATATTGGATGGGATACTGCAAATCCCGCTGAGGTTAAAATGTTCACAGAAGAAGGCATACCAGACTACTCTTTGATTAAAGATGGAAAGACAATACTATTCATAGAAGTAAAAGAGATGAATGTTGACG
>JAUPKV010000275.1 GCA_030837265.1 Methanobacteriota archaeon | reverse complement strand
CTGTTAACATCACAAAGGTGTATAAGCCCCATATAAAGAGATATGCAGCCATCGCGGGTCCGGAAGATGCTTCAGCCCAGCCGATTGCAGGCATGATAAGCAGTCCAGCCAGTGAGAACCAAAAAAGGCCAAAGGCTGAAAATGCGGTTCCTGCAAAGACATCCCCTTTTCTCCAGGACATTATTCCTGCAAATACCTGGGCAAATCCGCCCAAAAATATTGACATTGAAACAATCATCGACTGTACGGGGTATACCCCGATATAACTCAGGCTCAACAGGACTGCAGCAAGTCCCAGGCCAGTAAAGCCAAGAGGAGCAGCATTTGCGGTCTTGTCGACTATTACGGTAGCAGCGCCTACGTTTTCACTCATTGTTTTTTTCCTCTCAAATGTTTTTAAAAAAATTAAAGAAGATTTGTATTTAGAGTCCGTAGTTCTCAGGCTTGAAAACTGCAACTTCCTGTTTGAATTTTGTCAGGTTATCGCTCATAAATTTGTCAGCATCGTCTGTTAAGGCTTCAAGGTCGGCTTTAACCTTTGCAAGAGCACCGGTCTCGAACCTTGTGAGTCTGAGCTTTCCGGAACTGACACCTTCTTCGATGATATTGCAGCATTCGAGTGCAGCATTCTTTGCCCTGAGATAATTGTTGTTTCCGTCTTTAACAATTGCTTCTCCTACCTTGTAGGCATTGTCGTAAGCAAGCACATAACCCTGTGGGTCTCTGTATTTGTCAGAGAGCACAAGAATATCCCGGAGGTCTTTCGCTTTCCCTACCTTTAGAGCAACATTCATCATGGAACAGTCATATGCCAGTGTTTCGGACCAGCATTGGACAGTTGTTCCGCCAAATTCGCCGTGGTATTCGACCGACTCGTTCGACCAGAGATCACAGCATTGCATGATAAGGTTGCCCATCAGGTCGGAGTGGGCGCAGGTTGAAGTTTTACCTTCCTGGGAAATCGGAACACCTGAAATTGCTTTGACGATTATATTTTCATATCCGCAGTCTTTACCCGGGCCGATTGCACCGGCTTCATATGCGCAGAGAGACCTGGCTGCAGATATGGCTCTTGCGACGATTGCAGTTGTATGAGCAAGGTTTTTGTCAAGCAGGCCGCCTGCAATGAACATTGCAGTGTTTGCCTGAGCACAAGCAGTATCGCCCGCCGAAACCGTCCCTGTTCTCTTTGCAATTGCTGTAATGTCTTGCCAGAGCATTTCCATATCCATACTGCCAAGCACACCGATCCCAAAGAGTATACCTGAAGTGTCATTTCTCAGGATTGAGTAGTCAAAGATTTCCTTGCCTCCCATGCTCTCTACTGAAAGCATATCTGCTCCAGCTTTAGCACATTCCTCGAAGGCTTCCATCAAGACATTGTACTTTTCTCCCCTTAGTTGGAGGAAATTGCGGTCTTCGCGAATGTCTCCGATGGTGTGGCGAAGTGCGCACTTTATACCGTATTCGTCGTGGTACTCTTCCATTATCGTTTTTTGGGCGTGAGCAACTGCTGCTCCCCAGTCCGGATTATTGGACATCTGTTCGACATGTTCGGTTTCAAGTACTATGGAAGGTGCGCCGATCTGGATCATCCTTGCCATTGCATCGGTGGTGATCCTCTCATATTCTTTTATGAGTTTGTCTTTTGACTTCCCGGACTGTGGTCTGGGTGCATAGTTCAACTCTGGTGTTGTATAACCTGCACCAATCTCAAGGCCAAGGCCTGCTTTTACCGGAAATTTCGATTCCCCAAAAAGCATGTCATCCGCATATGCGTAGGCCATTGAAGTGTATTTCTTAACCATTTTCCACCCTCCAATCAGTGCTTGTGGAATTCCTCTCTTAGGTCCTCAATGTCGTTCATACCACCAACGATTGCATCAGCAATCTTTACGGCATCTGATGCTTCTTCACCATAAACTCCGAGGTCGTATTGGGATACGAAATCCTGGTTAACTGCTCCGCCACCGCATGCGAAAGGAATCTTTATTCCCTTTTCGATAAGCTTATCGTTAACTTCTTTGAATGCATACATGGTGGTTGTCATAAGAGCAGTACCAGTTAGCATGATTGGCTTCTTTGCTATAACTGCTTCAATCACTTCATCTATAGGTACGTCCCTTCCAAGGTCAGTCACTTCATATCCGGCAGCCCTCAGGAGTGCAGCAACAATGTTTTTTCCGATATCATGCACATCACCTTCTGCAACATGGCAAACAATCCTGCCTTTTGGCTCAGGAATCTCAGTAGTCTGAGATTTACAGAATTCAATACCACTTAACATGGCGTCGGCAGACATCATAACATTAGGTAGGAAAATAATACCGTCATCGTAGAGCTGGGATACCACTCCCATTCCAATAAGCAAGGCATCGTTTATAAGCTCAGTTGGCTTTTTGCCAGCAGCGATTGCGGCTTTAAGTGCCTCAAAAACATCATCCTCTTCTCCCAGATAAATTGCTTTCGCAATTGGGTAGATGAGTTCGTCCTTGGGATAAAGCTCCTCTGCGGCTTCATCAGGAGTCATTTCTTTTTCGAGGGCGACGTTGTAGCGTACTAATATGTCGTCAATGTCTTCCATTCTCAAATCCAACATATTTAACCTCCATTTGAAAAAAGGGATCTCGGACCACCAGATCGTCTATCCTGAGTGACTCAATATTTGCCAAGCTTATTGTGCCTGCTTCCTAAATATAATAAGAGTAAACTCTCAAAAACCTCCAGATCGAGGTCTTTTCATTTAGGGGTTAGATGACAGCTTTTTGATGTAAATATTCAGACGGTCTATTTTTTATTCCTTTTTTATAGATCCTTTTCTAAAGTAGACCCATTTTTTGAAGTGTTCATTTATTCAAAATATTTAAAGAAGATCTGTTTATAAATGTAATCCCGTTTTTGAAGAGATAATATAAATGTAGTTTATAACTATAAATAAATTTATAAATATATTTACTTTTTTGGAAGTGGGTCTGTTTTTTAAAGTAAATTCGTTTTTGGAAGTAAGTCTGTTTTTTAAAGTAAATTCGTTTTTGGAAGTAAGTCTGTTTTTTAAAGT
>JAUPKV010000274.1 GCA_030837265.1 Methanobacteriota archaeon | reverse complement strand
TATACTCCTTAAGCATTTTGTGGCGAAGTTTCTCAAAAGAGCTCAGGAACATCCAATTGAAAGGGGTCATCATACCGATAAAACCACCTTTTTTCGTCATTTCCATAATTCTTTCAATAAAGACTGAAAACAGATCAGATTTTACATCATTATAATTGTCTTGAAGGAATGCCCTCAACCCTTTGTTCATCCCTTTATTTCCCATATATGGCGGGTTGGCAATTACTACATGATATTTCGGGCTGAGGTAATCCGCCTGCTTCAGGACCTTCAGGACGTTCTGATGAGTTGAAAAATGGGATAAATTGCCGGAGAGGTTTTTTGATTCCAATAGATGCAAGAGGTTTGATACATCCTTTGAAGCAGGGCGAATAAGAGAACCGAAGTTATCAGCTTCGGAAAACTGGAGCAGAGTATCTCTATAGTTGTTGGTGAAAAGGTCAGATCCAACTGTATTTATGTAATCGTTGATTTCACCCTTCTCAAAGGAGACGTTTTCCAGCATACAGATATTGGGCTGGACCTGCTTTCTAAAAAAGTGGCGGTCCTTGCCCCTTGCCTTCATGGTCAATGCAAAACCTGCAAGTTCCCCTGCACGTTTATCAATTTCGATCCCGAAAAGGTTGTGCTTCAGGACCAGTTCCGGAATTTCGGAAGGAGTGTAGCCTTCTTCTTCATAAATCGCATACAGAAGATCAAAAGCATGGACAAGCATATGCCCTGAACCGCAGGCAGGGTCGCATATTTTGAGCTCTTCAGGAGAATTGATTTTCAGAAAATCGGTTTCCTGCTGTTCCGGTTTTACATAATACTCCATTTGATCAACGAGTCGAGATTCCGGGCGGTTGAGCATCCACAGGCGGCCGAGGGAGTTTTCTACAAGGTAACGGACAATCCAGTGAGGAGTGAAAAGCTGAGTGACTGCAGGAATATTTTCCTTGCTGATCTTGATGTTCTTTTTCAGGTCGGCAAAGACTTTGTCCTTCTTTGGAGCAATGTAGTCCTGGTAGATCCAGCCTATTATTTCAACTTCGTGCCAGTCCTCTTTAGGGATGATCGAATTTAGGTCGTTAAGGACTGAGCCGGTATGGAGAAGCTTGTCAGGGAAAAGGAGTACTGTATAATCTTCAATTTCCTCAAAGAGGAAAGGCATGATTTTGTGCAGGTAATTACAAAGCTTGAGAATGAGATATTTGTAGAGCTCTTCATCTCTGTTTTCTGCTTTGAAATCGAGAACCAACTTCCGGTCAAGATTCAAAAAGTCAAGTTTCAGGGCGTTTGTAAGAATGTCGGGTTCCGGTTTATTCGGATCGGTGGAAGTAAAAATCCGGACTTGCTCTGGAAGGCAGCCGTTCATCTCCATGAACTTGAGAGCTACAAGGCGGTTGAACCAGGTATAGGTCACTTCTTCCATGACCTGTTCATAGCCTTTTTCCTTGATCTTTTTTACAAGTTGAGAGCGCTGGTTTTTGATTTTTGAATTAAAAACGCTGCCGTTGATCACAACTGAGTCAGCATGTTCTTCTACAGCGTGGATTTCTTTGGGAAAGATTCCGTAGTTGGCTGCACGGCTTTGTACTTCTGCGTTTAACTTCTCGCGTACCGTGTTTGAGAATTCGATTATTGCTGACTTGTCCATGGTCCGGAACTCGGTTTCATTTTTTAACTGGTTGAGAAATTTATACAACAAATAATATTTGATGGGTTTATAAGTTTATTGAGTTTGGCCTGTTCGTGCTCTCCCTTGATGTACTTGAAATTCAAATTAAGGGTACAATGTACAATTCTTTGATGGTATTGGACTTCGCGCTTCTTTTTCAGAGGTCGCCGAAGTTGACGATATCTTTTATTATCTGAATTACAATCTTCTTCCATGTCCAAACAGCTCATAGATACAATAAATCGGATTATCGAGAACGCTCTGGTGCAAATCAATACGGGGAAAACTAAAAAGGCGCTTGAAAATCTGGCAGAAGCCAAAAAGCTTGCTGAAAAGTTAAAGAGGCCGGACTACCAGTGCTCGATACTTATGTTGAAAGGGAGAGCTTTGCTTGCCGAACAAAGAAATGAAGAAGCCCTGGAGGAGTTCCAGAAGCTAATGGAATTTGCCGTACCTCTCTTCCTGGATGCCCCGGAAGAAACTGTATATCAGTACTATATATACAATTCATTTGGTTTTACCATAAGGGCACTCTCCGAGATAGGCAGTATTTCAAAAATGGAAGAATACTTTTACAGGAATAAAAAATATTTCGATAAAATTTTTGCCGCTTATGAAGAACTCATTGCCAGGGTCCCGGACAACCCTGAGTACATAGAGAATTACCTGAAAGTTCTGGAAAATGTAAGTTCCTATCACCTGAGGGCCCAGAAGTTTGAAGCTGAGCCCATACTTGCCGAAAAAATCGTACGAATTTATGGGAAATTATTTGAACTGGTTTCCGGAAACCTGGAATTATTCAATAACCTCCATAAACTGACTGACCAATTTAAAAATTATTGTCTTTTATTCAGGAACTTAGAGGAAACAGACAGGGTCTTTGGGCAGATAGAAGAAATCTATTCCAGAATCCTCAAAAAAGAACCCAGCAACAGTATTGTCCTTGATCATCTTCTTTCCTTATACGAAGTCTCCGGGGACATGTACGCAAAACTTGGACACATCGAGAAAACTGAAGAGACCTACTTGCGTGCTCTCGACTTCCTGAAAGAAAAACTCCGGACACGGCCAGGAAATATTCCTTACATCCGGACGCCGGGCGAATTTTACACGATACTCGGCAAGGCCTTTTATGAAGAGGAAGAAATTGAAAAAGCGACTCAATACGCTGGAAAAGCCCTTGAGATACTCAAAGGATTGCCAGGGAAAAAGCCGGATGACCTGAACTATCAGTATGAGATCTCAGATGACTTCACCGAGCTTGGGGGACTGCTTCGAGATATAGGGGACATAGAGCATGCAAAAGAGTGCCGTCTGCAGGAAATCGAAATCTACAGAAACATACACGAAAAAGACCCTGAAGACGAGGTGAGTGAAGCAAATATAGCCGCCACCCTCAACCAGCTCGGACACCTCTACGCAGGAAAGGGGGAAACGGAAACTGCAAAACAGTACTATGAACAGGGACTTGAGGCCTATAAAAAACTGTTTGAATCCTATCCCGAAGATATTGACTACGAAGTAGGTATCGCAAATACCCTGGATTACATCGGGGAACTGTATTCGGATCTTGAACCCAAAACCGCCCTTGAATACTATGAGAAAGCTCGCGGAATACTCGAAAAAGTGGTGCAAATTTTCCCGGAAAGTACCGATTACAAGGAAGACCTTATCCATACCCTGAAGGACCTTGAATCCTTAGCTTTCAGGCAAGAACAATATGAAAGCGCAATCTTGCACCGTACGCGCATTACAGAACTAAGCCTCCGGATTGCCAGCGAAAACCCTGGAGACATGGATTACAAACAAGAACTCGCCCTTTCCTACAAAGAACTGGGGCTACTTTTTGAAAAAGCAGAAAAACCGGAATTTGCAAAACAGCAGTATGCAAAATCAGCCGATGTCTTCAGGCTTATCCTGGAAGATGAAAACGAAGAAGATCTTATGAAAGGCTTGCTGGCTATGAATCTCCAGAAGCAGGCAACTATACTTATCCATCAAAAAAAGCAAGGTCTTGCGAAAGAATACCTGGACCTTGTCCGTGATTACTATGAGGACTTATACGAAACAGATCCTGAAAAACCGGAAAACTGGAAGGCCATCTGTGAAATTCGGATCCTTAGTGGGATTTTACATGAATCCCTCGGAAATTACGAGGTAGCCATCCCACTCTACGAATCAGTCGTACCGATCCTGGATAAACATCTTGAGTTCGATCCCGAAAACCTAGAATACCAGTCAATGACGAGTGTTTTACAAACCCAGCTAGGTATTGCGTATCATTTGGCCGGCGAGTATGATAAATCAAAAGAGGCCTTGGAAAAAAGTGTACCCATAAACGCAAAACTGCTCGATGAAAAACCTGAAAGTTTCTTATACATGGGTGGGGCGGTAATAACATTTACAGAATACTCAAAGTTGCTCACGAGCCTGGGCAGAAAAGAAGAAGCAGAAGAATACGCTGCAAAAGCTGACGAACTAAAGGAAACGGTTATGAAAAAATATGGATTTGACGAACTTGTAAGAAAAGATGATGAGCCCGAAAAAGAGCTCTGAAATCCAAAAGAACGCAGGTTTCAATAAAATTAAGGATAGGGTGTAATTCACACCTTTATGTAATTCACACCCTTATGTTCTTCTCTTCGAGAATTCTCATTAGTTTGGTCTTGAGATTCGTGATGTAAGCATCGACGTCTCCTTCACCCTCAATCAACTTCTCAGACCTGAAAAACGATATCTCTGTGATGAATGTGGTTCCTTTTTGTGCTGTGACTGCCGAGGGAGATGCACCCGGTTCACTGCCTGGGCCGCCTTTTGGACATGCGGGAGAAGTTCCCGGATCAGCTGGGGTTTCAGGCTCCTTCCCGTAAGGAGCTTTCTCTGGCCGTTGT
>JAUPKV010000273.1 GCA_030837265.1 Methanobacteriota archaeon | reverse complement strand
ATACTTGCGATTCGCTTTTCTCTGGCTCTTCAAATTAACCCCTAATAATATTATGAATTGCTTTAAATTAATTGTATAAAAAATCGCTTTGCATCAAAACGCATTCTTAGGTCAAAAACTTCAAAGCCATCATTTGGCCTAGTAAGGGTCTACCAAATAATAGATAATATAGACTTAATGAACTTCACAATATTCCAATGAAGACTTTTTGGATAAGCTATAAAAAACGCTATGGTAGAAACTATGTCTTTTTAATCTACGATAACCTTTATGTCTTCATACAGTAAAAACAGGAAATTGAAATAACATATATCAAAATCGTTCAGTACAAAATAATTGAGATAAAGACCGAATAGGAGGAATCAATGGCTAATTACAGAAGCACTGTTAGAAAGAAACAAGCAGGATCCAATAAACAGGTAAGCTCAGGAGATGCCCCTGAGGAAGTAACAAGGGTTCGAACTCCCCGTAAAGACAAAAATGAAGTTCTGGCAACAGTAACAAGTTTGCTTGGAGCAAATAGAGTTATGTTACAGTGCATGGACGGAGTAGTCCGAATGGGTAGAATTCCCGGCTCCAAGAAAAAGAAAATGTGGGTTCGTGAAGGCGACGTTGTCATAGCAAATCCTTGGGAAATCCAAGATTCAAAAGCCGATGTTACCTGGAAATACACAAGACCGCAAATCGAATGGCTTGAAAGAAAAGGGTACCTTAAGTAAAGTACTGATCGAATGTTATTTTTTAACCGATATTCTATACATAAGTATCATTGTTTATAGTAATGTTTTGACACTAGCCGAAAAGTATTTTGACTCACTATGAGACAAAATCCATCCTGATTGAATTCACGTCACAAAATTGCATTTCGTGAGACAACAAATTTAAAAATTTGATTATATCAAAATGTTTGACAGCTTTAAAATAAGAAAATCGTTTATTTAATATAGCCACACCACATAAGAAAAGTTTTGACGATTAAGAGTTAAGGGGTTTTCTCTTAATCGATGGGTTGAATCACCAAATGGGAGCCTAATCAGAGGTGGCAAAAGGCTCCCAACCATATTGAGATCAAAACATATTTTTTTAATAGTGTTTGATTGATTTTCAATGTGTATTTAGATTATTCAAATATGTTCTATTTTTATAATGTATCACTGTTTTAGTGTGCATACTTTTTTTATATTATATATTCTAAAAAAATATAATCTCAAATATAAATATATAGTCGTGACCTGATAAATAGAAGTTTGTTAGACTTTTTAAAAACATGTTTTAAGTAAAAGCCTTAAGCAAAAAAGGCTTTAAGTAAAATAGTGCAAAGATTAGACAGGATCTCATGACTGAGTTTGAACGCATGCTTGTAAACTCTTTTAACGCATATATTGAAGAAAATGGTATAAGAGCTATCTCTTACAGGCTTAAACAACATAGATTTACTCCCCAATTCCTGGATGTGCTTGTGGATTCGCTTAATCCTGACCTATATCTGGGGATTGAGTGCAAAAGTATCTCAGTGGACAAAGGGGCAAATGCACTTTATTTCTCACAACATTTTACGGTAGATAAGAAAGGAGCGCATCAAATAGTAAGAATCTCAGATTACCTGAACAGGTCAGGAAGAAGGGGATTTCTTGCAGTGGAACTCCGCCTGGGAGCAGGACATGGAAGGGAAGCATACCTGGTTCCCTGGGAAGAATTGGAGAAAAAATACCTTAATCAGAATCTCAAGCTTACTTTAGAGGAAATTCGCAGTTTTCCTGAAATAAAAAGGGATGGAAAAGATTACAGAGTCAATCCAAAGGAATGGGAAAGGAAATGAACCTGAGAAAAGGGTTAAGATTAAAGAATAGAGAATCCTGGAGAGAATAATGTCTCAGACGATGGAGGCTCTTCGGAAAGAAGCAGGTAAGTGTGCAGATGAGATAAGGAAACACAAATCCATCCATATTGTATCTCATATAGACGCCGACGGACTGACTTCTGCAGGAATTATTTGTACTGCTCTTGAGAGGAAAGGTTTCGAATATACGACACGTTTCGTAAAACAGCTTGATGAAAAATCTCTTGACACTATCGCGAATGAAAATCACGAAATTGTTATATTTACTGATCTGGGAAGCGGGATGTGTGAACTGATAAAATCTCGCGGGATACATGCCGTGATCTCGGACCACCATCAACCTCAAGGTAGCTTTGAGTTTCACCTCAACCCTCATCTCTTCGGAGCAAACGGCTCATATGAACTGAGTGGTTCGGGAAGCACATATCTTCTGGCTTCGGCTCTTGGAGAAAATAAAGATCTTTCGTCTCTGGCCATAGTTGGAGCAATAGGGGATATGCAGCATATGAAGATGGGGCAGCTTGTCGGAATCAATAGGGAGATTCTGGAGGAAGGAGTAAAAGGAAGCACACTTCAGTTCAAAAAGGACCTGACTCTATTCGGAAAACAAACCCGTCCAATTTATAAGTTGCTGCAGTACTCATCAGATCCATATCTTCCGGGGCTCACGGGAGACGAAGAAGCTTGCATTGAATTCCTTCATTCCCTCAACATTCGCTTCAGTCAGGAAGAACGCTGGAGGCGATGGATTGAACTTGAAACTCCTGAAAAACAGAAAATTGTCTCCGGGCTTGTTCAGTACTGCCTGAAGTCGGGGATCCCTTCATACAAGATCGAGCGCCTGATAGGTGAAGTATACATACTCCTGAATGAAAGGGAAGGTACGGAAATGAGAGATGCCTCGGAATTTTCTACACTTCTTAACGCCACTGCACGTTACGACCATGCGGAGATCGGACTTGCAGTCTGCATGGGCAACAGGGAAGAAGCTTATGAAGACGCCCGGAAATTGCTGGCCGAACACAGGCAGAATCTTGTAAACGGACTCATGTATGTCAAAGAAAAAGGAGTTATTAAGCTGGATAACATCCAGTACTTTGATGCGGGTTCGGAGATAAAAGAAACTATCGTGGGAATTATCGCAGGCATGAGTTCCGTAATAGTCGAGAACAGGAATCTTCCGATTATTGCATTCGCGAAAAGCGATGGCGGAGTTAAAGTCTCAGCCAGAGGGACTCAGGACTTGATCCGGAGAGGAATAAACCTTTCGGAAGCCATGTCTGTAGTCTCTGCGGAATTTGGAGGAGCGGGCGGCGGACACGATATTGCTGCAGGAGCAACTATTCCGGAAAATACAAAGGAAAATTTTGTCAGGAGACTGGATCTATTTATTGGAGAGCAGTTAAAGAAGAAAGCAAATTCACTATGAATTAGCTTAAGATAACACATTAGAATAATTGTCCAATTTCATAAAATAATAATTTCCGTTTCAGAATATATCTTCAATTCTAATCATTTCTTTGAACGGAATTAACTTTGACATCGCACTTGTATCTATTGGGATCCCATACTCCTGTACAACAGCCATAGGATTCGTCCCTCCTATAACAACTATCCCAAGGTGATCCCGCTCTATAGGAACATCCAGAACCCTTGTATTTGGTTCTCCCACTTCCAGAATGCCACTGAAGCCTGCGTCAAGAAGATCAGAAAGGCGACTCTCGATTTCATCTCTTGCCACCATTGGAGCTTCCCTCAAATTTGCAAGGATTTTGCCTGACCCGGTCCTTAGCATTTCCGAGACAGAAGTAATGCCCTGTGACATTAAAACTTCAAGGGGGTCTACTGTTGTGCTTACGTAGGTCAGTACATCTGTAAAGCGTACAGGAGTCCCATTTCGGATTTGAACAATTCCACCCAGTTTAGGATTTACAGGAATTCCTGCTTTGAGCAGTACGCCATCGATCGTTATGCTGCATACTGTCCCAATTCCTACTTTTCCCTTTTCAACAGTCAGATCTCCGATAGATTCCCCTTCCGAAATTATTTTTACATAGGGTGTCACCGAAAGCCCACTTGAAATTACCATCTTGAAGATTCCGAGAACATCATCCAGATCTTTTTTGTCAATAATCGAAAGATTAAGTATAATATCTCCATCCATCTTTTTAGGATCGAATGTAGTCCTGTACATCAGGTCTTTTATTCTGGATGATACAAATTGAATACGGTGTCCTTCTTTTTGCATTAAAAACCTCAAGTAATTGAAGGTATTTATATCTATTGAAACTTGTATAAGCAATAAAAGTATATAGTTGCTAAGATCCGAAAATAGACATATAATGAGCCTGTAGTGGGAATTCTCAAGAATTGACTTATTCGTTTAGAGAACCTTTGTAAAAAAGCCCTTGTAATCCTGAGGAGTTACCAAAAATCTGAGTTTCTCTGTTCTGTACACGAGATCATACATGTTTTCTCCAGCTTTCAGTTCTAGCTCTTCATGGGACAAAGGTTTGAGATAGCGGAGGGGAGGGACTTCTTTGTAGAGAGGGTTTTTAGCAAACCCATCTTTAAGAAGGAAATAAGAAGCTCCACAAAGCCTGTTTATAGGTTCATATATTGAAGAAAAATCACGGCAAACCCAGTTTGCCATTTCGAGAGTTGTTTCGGAAGCGTTTATAGTCACATGCCCATATCCGGGAGGTATAAGCACCAAATCTCCTTTTTTAGCTTTGACGATTGCAACATCCTGGACGATATCCTCTTCTCCGTGCTCCACTTTTTGCAAAAGATACATAGCCGAGCCTTCAAGCACCTGATAGATCTCAGGATAAGAAACGTCTTTACCGGGGACCTTTGGATGGTAGTGGCCTACAGTCTTTATGTACTCCGACCCAAGCATGCCTGGAGGAATTACAGTAATATCGTACCTGAGATGCTGGGCTTTAATTAATTCGAGATCAGAGTCGTTTTTAGCAAGATCCCGGAACATATAGTACATATCCTTATTTCTAGCATCTATAGCATCAAACCATTCCTTATCAAACAATACGTCTTCCAGGTCATGGAGTTTTCTTACGTCTGCTACTGTAGCTTTATCCCCAAATTTCAGTGTCATTTCCATTGATTTTCCCTTTCCTACCAGGTGTTCGATAAAAATTATCGGCGCCAAGAGTCAGCTAAAAGCCGTCAACACAATACTCGGGCGTTTAAAAAACTGCAACATAAGCACTTAATTTAGTATCTAATATAAGTATATAAATAGTTATATTAGTTTATAAGTTATGGAGTAATAGTATACATAAATTGTGAATGTCAGCATGTATATAAAGTTAATGCTTTGCAAGTATTTAAAATTTTGATGGACTTTTCATGTTAAGTCTTAAGGGCCTTTTCAACCATTTGAGGATAAGTAAGCTCAATGATAGTTTTTAGATTCATCACATCTTCTTTATTATATTCAATGAGTTTATTCAAAGCCTCCTGATTTCCCCTCTCATATTGCTTCCAGAGCCTGACTGCATCAAACCCGGTTAGTCCTTCAGTGCCTTCACTCCTGGAGATTCCAAGAAGCTTTTCGATATTTTTTAAACCTCCATTATAGCCTATTCGCCTTAAGGGATACATAAGATCCACATGGAGTTGTTTGAATTCAAGTTCCGGAAATTCAGACTTTATAAAAGGAAGATCGAAACGAGCACCATTAAAAGATACTAATAGCCGGTATTTTGGGAATTCTTCGATAATGTCGTCAAGATTAATGTCTTTTACATAAGTCTTTACTTCTCTTCCATCAAAAATTCCAATAACAGTTATTTTATCCGTACGCTGGGAAAGCCCTGTAGTTTCGATATCAAAAAATGCCACTGAATCGGAAAATAAAGGATAAGCCCTCCAGTGTTCCACAGAAGGAAGACATTGTGAAAAAAAGTAGCAGTCTTTTGCCGCAAGATGTGCCGATGATTTCCTGACCTCCTCGGAGATCCTTGCCTTCCGGGCCGAGGGTATTGGAATCTTGTCTTCCAGCTCAAGAAATTCTTCCCATGTACTAATTCCTTGAGCCCAGATTTTTTGCTCAAGGTTCTTTCCTACACCCTGAATATGAATATATGTATTGTTAAGCATAATTTCCCCTCCTACCCATGGGTTTAATATATAATAAAAATACTGCACGATACCTGAAAGTATTCTATCCGAAAAATGCAATTAAAAAAGGTAAAATCAGGAGCATATAGGAAGCAACAGTAAAAAATAAATATTAAATACTGGTTACCAGTATTAATAATTAAAGACATAATAAATTTTTAAATGCAGATTATGAAAAACTATCCTGAAATAAAAAACTACCCTGAAATAAATTGTTGATACAGGAGTGCAGGTAATGGCTAAAATTTCCGTGATCGGTGCAGGAAACGTAGGAGCGACTACAGTCCAGCGGCTAGCTGAACTCGAACTTGGTGACATTGTCATGACAGATGTTGTTGAAGGAATGCCACAGGGAAAGGCTCTTGACCTGATGCAAGCCGGGGCAATAAAGGGTTATGATACAACGATATTGGGAACAAATAGTTATTCGGATATTGCTGACTCCGATCTTGTAATTATTACAGCGGGAATTGCCAGAAAACCTGGAATGAGTAGGGAAGATCTGATCAAAACAAACTCCAAGATAGTCGGAGAGGTATCCCAAAATATTGCAAAGTATGCTCCGAAAGCCGTTGTAATAATTGTCACAAATCCGCTTGACATCATAACTTATGTAGCTATGAAAGCAACAGGGTTTGAGTCTAAAAGAGTATTTGGAATGAGCGGTGTTCTGGATGCCGGACGTTTTGCAACCTTTATTGCAGAAGAGTTAAAGTGCTCAAGAAAGAATGTGCAGGCAATGGTTATTGGAGGGCACGGTGATCTTATGGTCCCCCTTCCCCAATATACTACAGTATCAGGAATTCCGCTTCAGGACCTGCTACCTGAAGAGACTATTTCCAGGCTGGTGAAGAGAACAGTAAATGGAGGAGCAGAAATTGTTGATCTCCTTAAACAGGGCAGTGCATTTTATGCACCTTCTTCAGCTATCGTGGCTATGGCCGAAGCCATCATTAAAGACACAAAGAGTGTGCATCCGGCCTGTGCTTATCTTGATGGACAATACGGGCAAGAAGGAATTTATTTCGGTGTGCCTGTAAAGCTTGGAGCAACCGGAGTTGAAGAGATCATTGAGCTTAAACTTAATCAGGAACAGAATGATATCCTGAGAAAATCTTCGGAATCCATTCGAAAAATAATCTCACAGATTGAAATATGAAAAAATCAATGCTCAGATAAAAACATAAAGATATCAATGCTCAGATAAAAACATAAAGATATCAATGCTTAGATAAAAAAAGATGTATTATGTGCAGACATTGTATAAAAATATATCTAATGACATAATAAAACCTTGAGAATGAAAAGAGAAAAATATTATAAGATGTTCAGGGTTTGTTAACAGGCGATTTATATATTGCCTATGATATAACAACTTAGTGAATTTTTTCCAACAAGCATGATATCATCTATTTTAAGAGAATTAATTGGACTATTAATAAGACAAATCTAAAGACGTCCAACTTTGATTCTCTGCCTATTCAGGTAGTATACCCTCTTATGCAGCTTAATAAGTGGACATTCTTCTGTAATTAAATATTGGGAAGAGAATTTAATATGGCCGGAAGAGCTTTACACCCACCAACTTAAATAGAATATTTTATAATAAAGTAATAATAAAGTATACAAAAAAACTCATCCTTATCCAAAAAGAGGCAATACAAGATAGTAATTATTTGACCTTAAGACTGTAAGATATATAAGTATGCTTTTCATATAAGGTTAAGAAATAAAATTAAATTAATTTACGAAGCAGGGATATAATGCGCGCAGAACTTACATCACTCTTTGGTTTAAACGTATATACAAATACTGGCGTCTATGTGGGAAAGTTGCAGGACCTTGTAATCGATGTTGAGGAGCAGAAAATAACCGGGCTTGCCATATCGGATATTAACAGGGAACTGTTTGACCTCACCAGCAGAGGGGTAATTATTCCTTACAGGTGGGTTATAACCGCGGCAGACATTGTCATTATAAGAGATATTGTTCAGAGATATAAAAAGCATAAAGAAGACTGAGATACTTCAAAGAGCTAAACAATTCAAATAAGAATGATAAATTAAGATAAATGAAAAACCGTGAAATCTTTGCTGAAATGCGCTGTATCCCTCCTGTGGTCGTGCGCGCAGATGGCAGGAATTTTAAAAATACACTATCAGGATTGGGTTTTAAAAAACCCTTTGACCGAACCTTCGCCAGGGCATTGGCGGATACTGCCGAATTTTTCACAAAAAATAGCGGTTTAAGCCCTCTCTTTGCTTATGTTTTTTCGGATGAAATCAGTTTCCTATTTATGGAACTCTCATTTGAAGGGAGAGTAGAAAAAATTGATTCAATTGTAGCTAGTTTTCTTTCAAGCGCCCTCACCATAAACTTGCGGCTTGATGAACCTGTTGCCTTTGATTCCAGAATAGTTGCTCTTCAAAAAGAAGAAATCCCTGCTTATTTTCACTGGAGACAACTTGAAACCTGGCGAAACTTCCTGCCTGGCAGAGAAACGGAATCATGATTTGCCCCAGGGAGTACGAAGTCTCCGGCTTTAACCCTATCCTCGGTAAAGAGGTAAAATCTCAGCGAAGGAAAGTTACCCAGAACTGGGAAATTCCGAAATTTAAATCTGAAGAAGGAATGGTATTTTTAGAGAAACTTATTAATAGAAATTAAGTTTTTGAGAATAGAGAAATAAAAGTTAGGAACGTAGAGGCAATGGATAGACTTGAACTTGTAAAAAGAAATGTTGAAGAAATAGTAACAGAAGAAGAACTTCAAGAACTTCTAAAAAAGAAAGAAGCCCCCCGTGCCTATGTAGGATATGAGCCAAGCGGGAAAATCCATATGGGGCATGTCCTTACAGTTAACAAGCTAATTGATTTGCAAAAAGCTGGATTCAAGATTACTGTCTTGCTTGCGGATGTGCATGCTTACCTGAATAAAAAGGGCACGCTTGAAGAGGTCCGAAAAATTGCAGACTATAACAGACGCTGCTTTATTGCCCTCGGGCTTGATGAAAATAAAACTGATTTTGTTTACGGGTCGGACTTCCAGCTGGGAGCCGAATATATGTTAAATGTCCTTAAACTTTCAAGGATAGTAACTCTTAATAGGGCGCGCAGAAGTATGGACGAAGTTGGGCGCGCTATGGACGACCCGACTGTTTCCCAGATGGTTTACCCCCTGATGCAGGCTGTTGACATTTCCATGCTTGGAGTCGATATCGCAGTCGGAGGTATCGACCAGAGGAAAATCCATATGCTTGCCCGCGAAAACTTAAAAGGCCTGGGATTCGATACACCTATTTGTATTCACACACCGATTCTCCTCGGATTGGACGGAACTAAGATGGCGTCCTCAAAGGATAACTTTATTTCCGTAGACGATACTGAAGCAGAGATATCCAGAAAAATAAAGAAAGCCTATTGTAAAATAGGGGATGTAGAAGAAAATCCGATTCTTGCTCTCTTCCGTTATCATATCTTCCCCAGGTACGAAACAATTGTCATAGAGAGGCCTGAAAAGTTCGGTGGAAACCTCATATATGCCAGTTACTCCGAGATGGAAAGCTCTTTTATGGCAGAAAAAGTACATCCCATGGATCTTAAAAATTCAGCCGCAAAATACATTAATGCAATACTGGACAATGTCCGAAAAGTACTGTTATAAAAGTACTGTTATAAGACGCCTCAATAATTAAATACCTTGGATAAAATATTATATAGCTATATGTCATAGAATGATTGAAGATTGTAAACTTTTATGGGGCCTTTATGAAGTACATTTACCAGGATTCTACGGAACTGCCTGTGCAGCGGGATTTCATTGAGGATCTGAAATCATTCTTAGATATAACTTCCAGAGTGATCCCTCTGGAAAATTCTATTATAGAAATTAAATGTGAGCATAAAAAAATTCTCCGCGAATTAAAAAATAGAATCAATGGGATGAATAAATTTGAGGAGAAGCTCGGCTTAATGCTTAAAAGGTTAATTAACGAGGTGGGTATTGAGGATGTCGTGCCCTGTGCCAATGCAGTCTTTCAAACCTGCAGTGAAAGACTAGAGAAAAAGCGGGAAGTTCTCGAAGCCGAGTACAGGAAAATAGAAGGTGGAACCCCTCATGAATATAGGAAATTTGAGAACAGAATCCTTGAAGTTCTCACTCGATTTTTAATTTCGGGAGTATATGGAGCGGAAAAGAGATTTGAGTTTTCCTGCGGAGTAAATGGAATTATAGGGAAGATGGAAGGTTCGGTCTCAGGCCTTCAATATCATTATAAATTAGGGCTTGCTGATGAGTCTTTGACAGTAGAGAGACTTATTGGAAACTTGAGCCTGCCAAGCTGGACTCGCTCGGGCATCTTGCGCAAAGAGGACAAGATCAAAAGCCAGGATATTTCTGATTTTATGGTAAGTTCCCTGGAGTACGACAACCAGAAAAATGTCCGCCTAATAGTTGAAAGTAGAAGAGTAAACAAAAAATTCACAATTGAATGCACTGAAGGCAGATATTTCGTATATGAAGACAATAAAGAAATTACTGACGACAAAGACATGAGAGCTTCTATTGATATGGATATTCTGGGAAAAATTCCGGAGAAGGTTCAGGATTATCTCAGGACAAGTATCCGCACTTACACTCTTTCAAAGGTTGTACTTGATGAGGAAGATGCAGTCTCCACAAACCAAATCTTCGACTGCCTGAAGGTAATAGCCGAACAGTATGGTGTAATTGTTCAGGAGTGCCTGGCGAAAGGTCACAACAAAGAAGAGTTAACAATCAAAATAGAAGCAAATGATGGAACAAGGACCGAAAAATACCTTTCAAGAGCTGAGATCTACTCCCTGCTTGCAGATGTAGGAAGCGAAGGTGTGGAGATAGCTGGAATACTTGGAGTAGACAGCAGAGCTCCGGTCAAAGACAGAACATATTTGATAGTCTGAATTCATTTATCTCGTTATTTTTCTTTCCATGTTCAATATTCTCATTATATTATTGTATTATTTTATAGTAATTGTTTTTTTATACATTTAATTTTCTTTCTATAATCAATATTTTTATTCTATTTTAATTGTTTTGTTTTTTGTTTAATGGTTTTGCTTTTTGTACTAAGTACTTGCAATTGTTCATGAGAATAAATTCGACATTTAGAGCCGAATTTATTAAAATATCATAAATTAAGAGAGTTAAATATAAAATCAAAAGCATAATAAATTTATAGGGCAAAGGTGTATCTCGGTCTATTATGCTACGAGGTCTTGATTAAAAATTTTTTGCAAGATCTGAAGTATTTAGACATCTCCAATGTTGAAAATCCTATTAATATTGAAGTCAACCCAGAATTAAAGGACTCATCCCTTGATTATTAAATTACTCATCAATACCTACGAACCAGATGGCTCGGTTTACGAAAGTGGGTCGGAAGCTGATAAAAATGAAAGCTGATTTTCTTAATCCTCTAATTTCTGTATTACTGATATTACTCGTAATTTCCGGAATGATACCCGGTATAGCACTTGCTTTAAATGACAGCGATAATTCGTCAAATAGTACTACGCAAGCCTCTCTTACAATAGTAAATATGTACACTAACCCCACAGTTCCGGAAACAGATAGTGTTGCCACAACATATGTATCAATAAGTAATACCGGAGATGTAGCCTCAGAGCAAACATATATCACTTTTAGTAAAAACGGTGTAACCAGCATCCAGCCAACCTTAATGCCAATTAGCCCCGGTTCAACTAGAACGGTTTCTCTCATATGGAATACACCTAAGGAAGCTGGAACAGTAACAATAACAGCATTAATAGAAGGCGGAGAGAGTAAATCAACTTCCGTATCAGTACAAGCTTCAACTCCACTTCCTGACCTGACCATTGCAAGTATCGTTCCAGATACAACCAATCCTCAGGCAGGGCAAGCTTTAAATTTCGCTGTTAACGT
>JAUPKV010000272.1 GCA_030837265.1 Methanobacteriota archaeon | reverse complement strand
TGCCGCCGGTGTTTCAGCATCTGTCCTGAGAATGCAATAGATATGACAATGTTGAGAATCAAAGCAAAATAAGTTTGACAGACAGAAAACCTATTCAGTTCCCGTAAAGGTCCATCCTTAAATGCATTCTTAACCTATCAAAGCCCTAACATCGCTTAAAACGAAAATTTTCCTGAGCGTCTCTAATATACACAAATAAAACTACATAGTATTAATAAATAATTTTAGATAGATAACTCTCAAATTAGATATCGTTATTAACTTATTTGAGATCTTTATCCGCAGTCATCGCACATAATCTTTATGTACTAGAAATGTTATTCACATGATACCAACTCCGACTAATCGCTTAATTTTTAATCTGCTGCTTCCGAGTTTAAAGTCTCGGAAAAGCAATTACAGCGATGTTCGAACGCGATAGGGAAATTTATTCCCGCGTGAGTGAGATTCAGAAAATCTTGCGGAGGAACATGCATTGGGTAAAAGATCACTGGTAAAACTAACAAGAAAAACTAATCCAAGAATCGTTTCCCTGATTCTTACCCTGAAAGATAAGGCCAATACGGATACTGCCCCAATCTGGAAGGATATCGCGAAACGTCTTGAGATGCCGTCCAGAAACTATGCGGCTGTGAACATAAGTAAGATCAATAGGCACACTGTAGAAGATGATATCCTGCTCATTCCAGGAAAGGTTCTGGGTGCAGGTCTCCTTGATCACCCTGTAACTGTTGCGGCTTTAACCTTCAGTGAGTCTGCAGCTGAAAAAATCACTGAAGCAGGTGGCAAGTGCCTTAGTCTCGAAGAGATAATGGAAGCAAATCCTAAAGGGTCCGGTATTCGGATTTTCCGCTGAGGTGTAGAAAATGACGGTTATCGATGCAAAAGGGCTTATTTTGGGGCGTCTTGCAAGTAAGGTTGCAAAACAGTTGCTTTCAGGAGACGAAGAAATACATATTGTAAACGCTGAAAAAGCTGTAATATCTGGTTCAAGGGCAACCACCCTCAAAGATTACCGGGAAACCCGGGAAAGAGGTGCTACGGAGTTCGGGCCTTATTTTCCTAAGCGGCCGGATCGTATTCTCAAGAGAACTATTCGTGGCATGTTACCCTATAAGAGAACAAGAGGCAGGGGCGCAATGTCCAGGCTCAAAGTCTATGTAGGTGTCCCCTATGAATTCAAGGGTGCTGAATTAATCACCATTAAAGAAGCCGATATGAGGCGTCTTAGTTCTAGCAAGTATATAGAGCTTGGTGAAGTGAGCCAGAAATTGGGTTCAAAATTTTAAAGGATGAGTCCTCATGATCAAAGTAATTAATTCATCCGGAAAGCACAAAACTGCAATTGCACGTGCAACAGTCACAAAAGGAACAGGTAAGATAAGGATCAACAAGGTTCCGCTCGAGTTGTATACTCCTGAGCTTGTAAAGATGAAGATCTCCGAACCTCTGATGATCGCAGGAGATGAAATTGTCTCAGAGCTTGACATCAATGTCGATGTACGAGGCGGTGGGATTATCGGGCAGGCTAATGCAATAAGGACAGCCGTTGCGCGCGGAATTGTGGAATGGACAAATGACACGATTGTAAGAGATAACTTCGCAAGTTACGACCGCAACCTGCTTGTAAGCGATTCAAGACAGAAGGAATCAAAGAACTTCGGTGGACCTGGAGCAAGGGCTAAATACCAGAAATCTTACAGGTAAGACTATGATCCCAGTCCGATGTTTCTCATGTGGCAAAGTAATCTCCAATTATTGGGATGAGTACAAAAGACGCGTCAATGAAGGAGAAGACGCTGCCGTAGTAATGGATGATCTTGGGATCACCCGCTACTGCTGCCGTAGGATGTTCTTAAGCCACGTCGAACTTGTTGATGTGCTTTCACCATACCAGTAAGGGACCGTAGGGTAGCCTGGTCCATCCTTCGGCGTTCGGGACGCCGGAACCTGAGTTCGAATCTCAGCGGTCCCATTTCCCAATTTTCAGGGAACTGGTTTTCAGGTATGTATGAACTAAATTAAGTATGAACTAAATTAAATATATCATGCTTCTCAATTTTTAGATTCATCGGAGCGTTTTTGAGTTTCAAGGTGATCAGTTGGTCAAGGAAAAGTATACTCGGTTCGAGCGTGCGCGGATTGTAGGTGCAAGATCATTGCAAATTGCAATGGGGGCTCCTGTCCTTGTTGATGATGACGGGCGGCTGGATCCTCTCAGTATCGCTATTGAAGAGTTGAAGGCCGGAATTATTCCGATCACGGTCAAACGCAAAAGTTAATTGAAAGCATGTAAGATGCATTTTTCAGATACAAATGTGTTTTATTGTTGATTCTATTATGAGGTGACTTTATGGAGGAAATTGAACAAACAGGGCAGGATGAAACCGAAGCACAGCCATTGCCTGAAGAAAATGTAGGGGTTGAAGCAAAGCCTGCGCCTGAAAAGGAAGCAGCAGCAAAAACAGGATCAGTACCTGTAGAATCTATCGATGAAGCTTCTGCTAGAGAGGGATCGACATCCCTAGTGTCCATCGATGAATACCTGGCAGCGGGTGTTCACATCGGGACCCAACAGAAGACTCAGGATATGATGCGTTTCGTATACAGGGTCAGAACTGATGGGTTATATGTACTTGATATCCAGTCAACAGACGAAAGAATAAGAGTCGCATCAAAGTTACTCTCTCATTACGATCCTTCAAGGATCCTTGTCGTCTCGTCAAGGCAGTATGGACAGCACCCTGCTAAAATGTTTTCCAAGGCACTTGGTACAAGGTCAATGCTTGGAAGGTTCATTCCCGGTTCTCTTACGAACCCTCAAATTCATGGCTTCTTTGAGCCTGATGTTGTGATCGTAACCGACCCTGCAGGAGATGCTCAGGTTCTGAAAGAAGCCTCAAGCATTGGGGTACCTGTTGTAGCACTCTGTGATACTAACAACCTGATTTCAAATGTAGATCTTGTAATTCCTACGAACAACAAAGGTAGAAAAGCACTTTCCCTTGTTTACTGGCTACTTGCAAGGGAAGTTTCAAGGCTCAATGGTACTCCTTTCAACTACGAGTTGACAGACTTCGAAACTCCTCTCTGATCCAAGCAGTCCAGTATACTGCAAGGATATATAAAAATGATCCATATCTTATATGGGTGATTGTAATGAGACAGCCAGCGGTTGCA
>JAUPKV010000271.1 GCA_030837265.1 Methanobacteriota archaeon | reverse complement strand
CCAGGC
The DNA here is from genome assembly GCA_030837265.1 of Methanobacteriota archaeon. Next base: position 3,369 of record JAUPKV010000271.1, on the reverse strand, counting down.
CCACCCTGGATGGGATCGGGACCGGAAATTATGATAGTGAAACGGCGGCGGCGCACCCGCGCAGCAAGCAGCGAGGCATCCGAGGCGCCGCCGCAAGAATACGGAACTAAGTTAACTGATACAAACCTAGTTGAATATGCATCCCTTTAATCCTTGATGCAGGCTGCAAGACATGTTCAATTAGTCTGAATCAGCCGAAATCCAGCAAATTCATCTGTTTATAAGCTTCCTTTTCTTCAGGGGTTCCCTGCGTTTCAACATAATTACGTATTGTGTCAGCCATCACGCCATCCCCTACCGTTCCGATATACCCGCCATCACTCCAAAATTCGCCTCCCCAAAGCTGTTTCCTTACTTCAGGAAATTTCTTAAAAAACTCCCGAGCGGTTATACTTTTTATTATTTGCATCACTTTTGAAGGTGCATATCTCGGCGCAGCCCCAACGAAAAAATGAACGTGATCCCCATCAGTTCCTATGGCATCAAAATCGAACCAATATCTTTCACCGACTTCAGAACAGATGGATTTAATATAATTAATATGATCATCATCTAGAAGCAGCTTTCTTCTATATTTTAGGCTGAAAACCATGTGATATCGAATCTTATAGACACAATGGCTCGCATTTCTTACCTTAATCATCTATATGCACGATATGCGGTCTTCCTTAAGTCGGTTTCCTGACCATCCCAGCCGCAGCAAGCTGCGGGGTATTCATTCTAAAATAAATTATCGAAAGATTGAATAAATGGCATTGAAGAAATATGGCATATTTGAAGCACATTTCTGGAATTTATATAATAATACTTGAAAACCGGTTTCTGTTGCCGAAGTTCGCAACAGAAACCTCAGATTACCCATTGCCTAGTCTTTAAAATTCTGAGTGACGCTTACTACCATATCTGCGGAGGCCGTCTTATTCTCAAATGTTGCATTTATGGTGGCATTTTCCAATGCATCACAGGCAATGCACCCGGACTCAACGGTATTTGACGTGGCCGCTGACTTACCGGAAGATGTGCTGACGGGTTTTTTGGCCTTGGACATCTTTACCAGCTCGCTGGTAGTGACAAAGGTGGCGTTCTTGGATAAGGCGTAATCTATGAAGTTCAAGTAGGCTTCTAGATAGTCTGCATCCCTTCCAGTGATCTGGTTATCGAAGATCAGAACGACAGGATCTCCTTTTTTGGCTGATTCTTCGAACTTGCTTTCCAATATATCGTACCACTGAGGGCCGGAGAGCTTTTCTTCTTCCTTGGCAATGCGATCGGAAAGGAGAATCCGATCTCCTTGCTGGGCATAGGTGCTCACTGGAACTGCATAAACATTCAAATTGTTCATGCGATAAGGCCATGTGTCATTTTCATGGCCCGGCAGATACAAAACGCCTGCCTTGAACCCCACATCATATAACATGCCCATTTGATTCAGAATCTTATAGGTATCTTCATTTTGATCGAACGATTGGGGCTTAAATCCCGCGGGCTTAGTCTCCTTGCCGCTACAGATATGACATGCTTCGACGTATCGCTTCATCTCACCTAAAAGCGCCTTCTGATCAGATGAAGAGTTGGACCCCATCATCTCGTCTTTTTTCATGCCGCCCATGGCCACTTCATAATTTGAGGAATTGGCTAGATATGTGATACGCAATCTCTGCGAAGGTATTGCCTCACCCGTGGGAAATAATGTGACGTTAAGACCTTTGGGTCCAATTCCATTTGTCAGGTTGACAATGGAATCGAATGCAATCTGCTCTTCAAGTGATGTAGGAGAAGGAGGAGCATTAATATCGATCATTAAGTTCACAACCACTGGACTATTTGTGGAAACCGCTCCTCCGGCTAGAATCAGCAAAATAGCTGAGGATGCTATTCCATAATAGAGATATTGCGCTTTCTGCATGTTCAAATCACCTATGAGTTTAAATTATTTGCTTAATACGTATCTCTATTATGTAACACAGTTAAGAACTTATTAAACTTTCGGTATTTATTTATTATAGAATTGCAGGACCCGCAATTTATATATAATTATCTACTTAGAATTAGTATTATAAAATTTTAGTAATATTAATATTTGATAATTTAGTCTCAGTTATACTACTGCAGACCGCAAACATCAGCAAGCAATTAAGGCCACAGCCGCTATAAGGCCTTACCCATATGCTAGTTTCTTGATACTTAGAGTCGCCAAGCTGGCGTGCAACCAGCTCTAGTCCATCTCCTTCAGTGGATTTAAGTATTTAAAACAATTAATAAATATTTTTATAAAATAATACACTTGAAGGCTAGTAAACGAGAATCATAGCATGAGAAAGCCTGACGTTTCAATAGAATTATCCTATTATATATCGTCTAGAATGTATATATTAAATAGAGTACTTAAAAATAATTTTTACTATCGGGGAAATCTTAAATACCCATAATACTTACATTAGTTAAGAATGTAAAAAGGATTAGTAAGATAAAATTAATCAAAAGATTTAAAAAAATAAATCCTTAATGGAGGGCGAAAATGAAACAAATTGAATTCAAGAAAGGAATTGTAGATTCAATAGCGAAGTATGCATTAGTTTTAGCTGTCTTCTTTGCTCTATCTCAAACAGCTTGCAGTTCTCTTGCGCCATATGATAAGACAGTTTCTCCCGGTCAGTGGGTCAATTTAACAGGACCTACTCCGCCGGCAGGAGTTACCTATTCCTATTTGTGGAATGTCCAATCGCCTGAAGGCGGAGCTGAGGTGACTGTTAGAAATTCTACCAGCGAGAGCGTACTGAAGAATCTGCAAAATTTGAAGTTCTATGCCCCTTATTATGGAACCGATACGGTCCTCTATATAAATCTCTTAGTATCTGCTACGAAAACTGGAGGAAGTAATTTGGACGGTTGTGCCCAGAGCGCGGCTCAAGTAACTGTAGAAGTGAAAACCCCCACAGATAACGATCTTACCGGACAGACGGGAGACCATTGCACCTCGACTCCATCCACTTATACCTTTACAACGAGCAAGCCGGGATTGACTTACGACTGGTATCTGGACCCGATAGGTGTCAGCTCTGCTACTACGCTAATAACAAGCTATACCCAGGGAATTACACCGGCCAGTGTGTTGCCCACAACCAGTTCCATAACCATAGATTGGGATTCACTTGTGCCCTCGCTCATGTCAGGAAGCGATCCAGTTCCACCCAAATCCGGTACATTTACGGTCTTCTTTAAAATCAAAGAAGCTGGAACTGTAAAGCAGACCATCAGCAAGACGGTAAACCTGGTACCTAAGCCAACGCCACAGGTCAGCATTGAGTAATGACGACCGAGATGAATTGGATCGATAAGGAGGCTATCCTTTAGGGAAAATGAATGCAT
>JAUPKV010000270.1 GCA_030837265.1 Methanobacteriota archaeon | reverse complement strand
TTGATTTGTAAGTCGAATCTTGAAATCGACTTCTTTGATTGTTGGTAAGTTTTTATCTTCTGTTCTAAATCCCAGTTATAGACAAATCTACATGCACCAAAATGAACTTTTAGAAACTCTTCCTGATCTTTTGTTGGGTAGATTCGGTACTTATAGGCTTTGAGCATTACTTATCACGTGGTTTTAAGAGATATATAACTTTCGCGAAAAGATAGTGAGTTAAGTTTTAAAGTTATAAACGAAAGTACGAGGCTGCGCTTTAATCCCCCACCTGTCCGACCCGATAAATCGGATCTACCGAGGAAGGGGACTTCCCGCTGTGCCTCTGTACTCCCAAGTTAAAATATCCTCGCTCCGGCTACAGGAGGTTTTAGTGGCGTTGTAACATTAACATCGTTCTTTTCCCTTGCGGTGTTAATCCAAACTATTATATTTGATCTCCGCCGTTTTTATTTGATGGAAAATACTAAAGAATACCAGCGTTATCTTGAAGCTCTCGATGAAGAGAAGTCTGCAATGGAGAGAAGAAACGCTATAAAAAGGCTTTATGAATGCAAAACAGATGAGTGTGTGTACTACCTCAAGGAAATCATAGCTGATAGGGATAATCAGTTTCCTGATTGGCTAAAAATTATCGCGAGAGAATATTATGTGGAACTTTGTCTTGAATTTCTTTAATGCTTGAAATCTTACTAATCATTCTTTCCTTTAATACTAAAATAGTTCCGGTTTCACAATCGCATCGAGATATCATCGAGATGTATATTACAAACCCTCATATTAATTTTGAATATAACAGAAAAAGAGAGGGTTAGTAAGTAAAATAGGAGGTGGGTTGTGAGTGAAAAAACAGATTAGCTTTCCAGAGTCATTGAAATCTTGCTCCTTTATCCCCCAATAAAGTTTGCTCGAACATTATGCTCGCCCTTGCATGTATATTCGAAAGAATCCCAATAACTAAAGAAATGTAGTGTGTGATGATCTCCCCCTTTTTACTTCCACCCGTTTGTATACTACCACAAGAAACTATTTAAAATTATTTAGTCTGAACTTTGTATACTAAAGAAATTTCAATTTAGATCAAAAAATTGAAAGCAAATAAAAAATTTTATTCTGTTGAAACTAAAATAAATTCCTTATTTCTCTAGCCTTGTTGCTCCTTATCTACCCGTGATATAACTTTGATAAATTATTCTTAAATTTATGGAGTAGTGAACTTTCAAGTTTCGAAATATTTGAGCCGGACATAAAATACGGCATTAAAAAAGTGTTGATTCCGATCTTGAGTTTCGAGAGGATACTTAAATTGAAGATAAAAAACTTTCAAAAATCCGATTTTTAAAACATTAAATATTGACGTATGACATTAAATATTTTTCTATACCTACTTTATCGATAAATAATTAATGTATATTAGTTAAAAATTATTTTTATTTCCGGAGGCTTGGTTAACTCTTATTTTTAGTTTTTTTATAGCAATACCTTACCCCCTCAGACACATTTGAAGATTAATTCGTAACAGGTCTTTTTTCCTTTATAACTTAAAATTTTATATGCTAATGATATGGTTATATAGAAAGGGGAACGATAAAGACTTAGAATCTTTGTTACCGACAAAAAGATACGCTTTAAGATATTTTTAAAGTGTTGATTCTTACAAAGATTATCTAATTTATCGTGGGGGAGGAGTCAGTATTAAGAGAAGAAGCAGAACTGATATCGCAGTAGATATCCTGAGAGTGGCGATGAATGGGGCGAAGAAAACCCATATAGTTTACGAGGTAAATTTAAATTTCAACATTGCCCAGAAATACCTCGAAATGCTAAAAGATAAAGAACTTATTCGGCATGAAAACGGGCTTTTTATCACTACTGATAAAGGTAAGGTTTTTCAGGAAATGGCTAAGGAACTTAAACTTTAATTATTTTCTTTTGCCCCATTATTAGTTTAAAACATTTTAACTAATTTTTCTTTTAATTATTTTTCTTTTTTCGTATCACATCATAATAAAATTTGTTAATTAGATATCTTGAATAAGTAATAATTTTTCTTAACATTAATGCGCTTTCGTATATATAAAATAAACTTAAAAACATATAATATGGCGACGAGTACGCTTTTTTAAACAAACGCTGAAAAAGAAGTTAACGGCAGAAATTGTTTATTTTATAGCTATATCAGTATTTTTCACCAAGTTAAAATTATAACAAAAGATGTGGGGTATTGTTTGACAGACGGGGGAAAACCAATAGTAAAACTGAAAGTCGCAGAAGCTGATCAAAGGGACGTGGGAAAAGGAATTGTCAGAATAGATGAAAATTATAGGGAAAAATTAGGCATAAATCCTTTTGATGTTGTTGAGATTAAAGGGGGGAAAACCACTTCAGCACTTGTAGGCCGACCTTACCCAAGCGACTCCGGACTTGATATCATCCGAATGGACGGGCTAATCCGTATAAATGCAAAGACAAGTATCGGCGAGTATGTGGATTTACGCAAAGCTGATTGGAAAGAAGCAAAAAGTGTAACTCTTGCACCTGTTGCGAAGGGTATTCAGATCTATGCTCCGAATGAAACCTTAAAAGCCGTATTCATGAATCGTACGGTTTCAAAAGGAGATTTTGTTTCCACTACAAGCCTTAGGCGGTCAAGGCAGAGAGAGCCCGTCGGCAAAGGGGTCATGTTTGAAGACTTTTTCCAGGACTTTTTCGGGCAAGGGATGGGACAATCATTTGGTCTCGGGGAGATAAAATTGCAGGTAGTCAATACTTCTCCCTCGGGGATTGTGAAAATCACAGACCTTACGCAGGTTGAGCTCTTAGCTGAAGCTACGGAAGTAACCCCGGAGCAGAACATTCCTACGGTCATGTATGAGGATCTGGGGGGGCTCAAGGATGCTATTACCAAGGTTCGGGAAATGATAGAGCTGCCTTTAAAACATCCTGAACTTTTTGACAGACTGGGAATAGAGGCTCCCAAAGGAGTGCTTTTATATGGCCCTCCGGGTACTGGAAAGACTCTCCTGGCAAAAGCAGTTGCAAATGAATCAGATGCTTATTTTATTTCTATCAATGGCCCGGAAATAATGTCTAAATATTATGGAGAATCCGAAAAAGCTATCAGGGACATTTTCGAAGATGCTGAGAAGAATGCTCCTGCCATTATTTTTCTGGATGAAATCGATTCCATTGCCCCAAAAAGAGCTGAGGTTACAGGAGAAGTCGAAAGGAGAGTTGTAGCTCAACTCCTTTCACTAATGGATGGACTCAAAGCTCGAAAGAACGTTATCGTTATCGGGTCCACTAACCGTCCGGAAGCAATTGATATTGCACTTCGCCGCCCGGGCAGGTTTGACAGAGAGATAGAACTTAGGGTCCCTGACACGGAAGGAAGGATGGAGATTTTTCAGATTCATACGAGAGGTATGCCACTTTCCGATAACGTAAATCTAGTGGACTTTGCGCAGGTAACTCATGGGTTTGTAGGAGCTGATATTGCCGCACTTTGCCGGGAAGCAGCTATGAGTGCCTTGAGGAAAATTCTACCGAAAATCAACCTCAATGAACCGGAAATTCCTGCGGAAATTCTCGATACGCTTCAGGTTACAAGAGAAGATTTCGAAAATGCATTGAAAGATGTCCAACCTTCTGCGATACGGGAAATATTGATTGAGATCCCTAATGTGAGCTGGGATGATGTCGGCGGCCTTGAGGGAGTAAAACAACTTCTGAAAGAAGCTGTAGAATGGCCTCTTAAAAATCCGGAATCTTACAGGGACATAGGAGTTGAAGCTCCCAAAGGAGTGCTTTTATATGGTCCTCCCGGTACTGGAAAAACTCTCCTTGCGAAAGCTATTGCCCACGAGTCCGAAGCTAACTTTATTACCGCAAAAGGAAGTGACTTGCTTTCCAAGTGGTATGGAGAGTCCGAAAAGAAGATTGCAGAGGTTTTTACACGGGCCAGGCAGGTTGCTCCATCTATTATCTTCTTGGACGAACTTGACTCTCTTGCACCCATCCGTGGGGCTTCCTCAAATGAGCCTCAGGTTACGGCTAGAATTCTTAATCAACTTCTTTCTGAGATGGACGGGCTTGAGGAACTCAGGGCTGTAGTAGTGATAGGCGCAACTAATCGTCCTGATATTATTGATCCGGCTCTCCTTCGGCCAGGTCGTTTTGATGAACTAATTCTCGTCCCTGTACCGGATGAGGGAGCAAGAAGGGAAATTTTTAGGGTCCACACAGAGAATATGGCTCTTGCAAGCGATGTTGATCTAGAAACACTCGTTTCGATGACGGACCAGTACACAGGTGCAGATATTGCAGCTCTTTGCAAAAAGGCAGGAAGAAACGCATTGCGTGAGGACCTACACGCAAAAGAGATCCAGCAGAAACATTTCATCCAGGCAATAGAAGAAACCGGGCCCTCGGTTACTCCTGACACGATGAAATATTATAAGGCTATACAGGGGGATTTGAGAACAAGACAGTCAAAAGAAATAGAAAACCCCTCATATATAAGATAAACGAAATTCAACTTAAAAAATAATTTTATTTTTTATCTTTTTTGAGATACTTTTTTTCCATATTTTGCACGAGGGATTATTTAATTGAGATTAATTTATATAAACTTCTTAAATAATGTTAACCAATGAAATTAAATATTATAATTACTATCGGTAATACATATGCAGCTTCCAACACCCGAAGATATTAAAAAAAGAAGGAATGAACTCGGGCTTACCCAGAGCGATCTTGCTAAAAGAGCGGGAGTTAGCCAGCCCCTTATAGCGCGTATCGAATCTGGAGATGTGGATCCCAGGCTTTCGACTGTCAGGAAAATTCTTGAAGCTTTTGAGGAAGCTAAAAGGGAGAAGCAGATTCTCATAAAAGACTTGATGCATTCTCCAGTCGTTCACGTTTCTCCGAGCGATTCAGTGGAAGAGGTAGTAAACGTGATGCATACTCATGGTTTTTCACAAGTTCCTGTGCTTGAGAGGGGTGTTCCTGTGGGAAGCATTTCCGAAGATATGATAGTAAGACTGATGGGTGAAAGTAAAAAGAAGCCTGTATCCCAGTTAAAAGTCTCAGATATAATGGGAGAATCCTTTCCAACGGTATCTCCGGGTGTTTCTATTTCAATAGTTTCGCATATACTGGAAGAGAATCCTGCTGTAATGGTCGTAGAAAAAGGAACTGTTATCGGCGTCGTAACAAAACACGATGTAATGAAGTTACTTCAGGGCCAATAGCCTGTAATTTTACCAAGCTGAACTGCAAATTTGATTCAGTGTGACCTCTCAATATGATCAGCCTAACAACAACTAATTAAATATCGGTATTATGAGATCTCAATAAAGTCGATGAATCTTTGAAAAACAGTGGAGCATAAAAATATGGATCTGGAAAATAGCCTTCTTATTATGCCTGGCCCCGTACCTGTTGCACCCAGAGTACTTAGAGCCATGTCAAAATCAATGATCAATTACCGAAATACGGAATTCGCCGGAATTAAATAAAATAGTAAGACCACTAAATATTTAAAGTACCGAATATTTTAGGAAAACCTGAAAATAATCTACTCTTTAAATTCTTATATGATTCATATGCCCACAATAGGAATTGCAGATACTACATTCGCACGCTATAATATGGGACGTGCAGCAATAGATGAGATACAAAAAAATGTATCCGTAAAGATCAAGAGAGTAACAGTTCCCGGGATAAAGGACCTTCCGGTCGCAGCTAAAAAACTTATAGAGGAAGAAGGCTGCGATATTGTAATGGCTCTTGGGATGCCCGGGGCAAAGGATAAAGACAAAATGTGCGCTCACGAAGCCTCCCAGGGGCTAATTATGGCCCAGCTCATGACCAACACTCATATTATTGAGGTCTTTGTCCATGAAGATGAAGGAAAAACCGAAAAGGAACTTGCTTTTCTCATGGACCGACGGACTCGGGAACACGCTTTAAACGTGATAAAGTTGCTCTTTAAACCTGAAAATCTGATTCGGGAAGCTGGTACCGGGCAAAGGCAAGGTTTTGAGGATGCAGGCCCATTGGGGATGTAAAAAACAGATATGAAAAAAATGACTGGAGACCTTATTAGATGACCATCAGTCTAGGATTTGTTGTAGCTGAATTTAACAGGGATCTGACATATCAGATGGAACTGCTTGGAAGAGAACATGCAGAGTTCCTGGGGGCGACAGTTAAAGAGACCATTCTGGTCCCGGGGGTTTTTGACATGCCCCTTGCAATTAAGAAGCTGTGCCAGAGGGATGATATCGATGCCGTTGTCACCATCGGGTCGGTAATTGAAGGTGAAACCGATCATGACCAGATAGTAATGCAGCATGCTGCAAGGAAAATCATGGATCTCTCCCTCGAGTTCAATAAGCCTGTAACCCTCGGGATCCCAGGCCCTGGAATGACCCGAATGGCAGCTCATGAGCGTGTAGATTATGCAAAACGAGCAGTTGAAGCTGCAGTGAAGCTGGTGCGGCGGCTTTAAACTAATAAAAAAATGAAATAAACAAGCAAAATGTAACAGACCAGGACCATACATATGACATCCTCAAGGCTCATGCGTGTAGAAGAATCCGCAACGATCAGAATCTCCAATATCGCAAATCGGATGATTAAAGAAGGTAAAGATGTTATCAACTTCAGCCTTGGTGAACCTGATTTCAGTACTCCTAAAAACATCTGCGATGCTGCGGCAAAGGCAATGTATGAAGGAAAAACTCATTATGCTCCTTCTGCAGGTGTTCCGGAATTAAGGGCAGCTATTGCCGAAAAATTGCGGACGGAAAACAATCTTGATGTGACTGAGACGAATGTAATGGTCACTCCCGGAGCAAAGCAGGCAATTTTCGAGATAATGATGGGCGTACTCGGAGACGGTGATCAAGCTCTTCTCTTTGACCCCGCATGGGTAACCTATGACGCATGCATCCGTTTTTCAGGCGCAGATACAGTCTGGGTCCCAACAATTCCTGAGAAAGGATTTCTTCCGGATAATTTTGCAGATTACATAAACGATAAAACCAAACT
>JAUPKV010000269.1 GCA_030837265.1 Methanobacteriota archaeon | reverse complement strand
TATCGCTTCAAGTTCAAGATCACCGGTTTCCTTGTGCGATTTGGAATCATCCTGAAATACACGAACACGAGATCCCATAGCAGCAAGTTTCCGGACCATATCAGGCTCGTCGAAGTCATAAGAAAAAACATCAACGTTGATCGAAACGTCATCCGAACATTCCTTGAGAAATTCGAAAACCATCTCCCTTGCATGAGCGCCCAACCACTTATACTGCGCTTCATACGGGGCGGTATCGAAATCGATGGACTTGACTTTTGGCCTGATTCCAGCATTCTTAAACCTGTCAGCGTAAGCCTGAGATGAAATATACCCCCTCGTGAAACCCACGTCCAGATTGGAGGAAGAACGATGGCTAAGGTCTGCCTCTACCTGAACGCTGGGACCTAAATCAATATCCCCATTTTCTTTGAAATAGCACGCATAGACAGTGTAAGTATATTTCCCCGGACCGGCCCCCGGAAAATGCACCCAGTGGAAAGTCTGGAAAGGAGCTTTGTTTGAATCCGTCCATTTATCAGGAGTAAGCACAGTTTCTTTTGAAAGCCCTCTGTTGAAACTAAGCCTGTTTTTCAACCAGTATTCGTTCGATTTGTAAGGACCCTTATCTGGAGTAACGACCTTCACCGCAAAACCGGCAAGATTTTGAGTCTTATCCTCATCAATATCAAATGCCAGCAGAATAACACCGTCTCCATCATAAGCAGTCACAGCCAAACCTTCATCCTTAAAAAGTTTCCCTACAGGCATAATATATGCTCTCCAAAAAATCTTTTAGTAATAAGAATTACGAAATAGTAGAATTTAACACTTGAGTATCAAAACTAAGTAGAATATTTCTCCTGAAGAAAAGAAGAGGATACAGAGAGTTTACAGGAATGCAAGCATAGTCCGATCGCAGGGGAAAAAGACTGTTATTGCGCTTGCCAGCAGAGGGATAGGACCTGAGACGGCTTCAAGGGTTATTGAAAAGATGAGGGTGGATGAAAAGGCGTTTTACAGGGATATTCTGATTGCGGAGAGGAATTATGTGAAGACGAAGAAGTTCTGGGAATGAATGTGAGGGAGTTATTCATATCAAAAGAGATGACTGATCTCCATCATGGAAAAGCGATTTTTCTCTGTCACTTTTTGAAAACTCTTTTTTGAATGAATAAAGTATACTGGCCATTTCTTTTCGCAGTATTAGACAATAAAGATGTCCTTTTGAGAATTGTTTCATAACACGTTGTAGACGAAGGACAGTTTTATGATCTAAGTCCTCTGTTGAAACTACTGAAATTATATCAATTCCTTCGTTTTCTGTGCAATCAAAAAACTGTGTGAATAGGCTATTTTTTGAATTTGTATCATCTTTGCTTTTCATGAGAAATGCGACAAAGACTTCTTTATTTTCATATTCTGTGATTTCACCAACATCATATACTTCATGACCGTGATGCGCTCCTCCAGTACTGCCGATGTAGTGGCCTAATATGTATTTCATGCACGTCTCATCTGATATTTCTTCGATTATTAAGCAATCTTGACAATTTTCTTTTTTATGCTCCGAGCATTTTTCTTTTAACAAACTTAACTCTTTCAAAAACTCTTTAGTTAACTCATTTTGAGGTATTAATTTTATTCCTTTGAAGAATCCCAAGTCGTTGAAAAGTACTCTTTTTATAGTTGGGCATCTCTTGAAAGATCTCTCAATAAGTTCTGATTTCTGAGATGGAGCATATGTTTCATTAAATTCTTTCCAATCGATTAAGTTTATTTTTTCTATGAGTGGTTGTGCGAATTCTGGTTCTACGACATTTGTAAAACTTAACAGCCCATAAACCATTTCCTTGAAGAAGGGGTTTCCGGTTTCGTTTGCTTCAATTGATCCATTTTCTGAGATTTTATGAACAAGTGATTTTATTGTTCTCTTCTTTTTTCTTCCAATGCTCACTTTATCATTTACTACTAATCCAGTTACTAATTGACAGGAACCTCTTCCTTGTATCCTCACTTTCTCATAATTTATTTCAAAGCCTTCTTCTGTTATTATTCTAAAAATTAGAGTTTTATATCTAGGCAGCACCTTCCAACCAGAAATTGTGATATCATCGGCATATCGGGAATATAATAATTCTTTCTTCTTGCAGAACCCTGCCAATCTTCGATCTAAACGTGATGCGATTAAATTGGATATCATTGGACTTGTTGGAGCACCTTGCGGAAGTTGCCAATTAAAAGTACATAACTCAGCTAAAATAGTGGAGATATTGTTATTATACCAAACACTTTTGAAAAAGCCACTTACTCTATTAAATTTAATGCTTGGAAAGAAGTCTTTAAGATCAATTCCCATTACCAGTTCTTGACCAACGTGAATTTTTGCATTTGTTGCAATTGATCTTCCAGGAATGAATCCATGTGAGTGTTTACTTACCTTTATGATGTACAGTATATTTTGTAGTATCCACCGTTGGACAAATTTTAGTTTTTTCGATGGGGCGTCGATTGTTCTGTATCCACCTCTTTTTTTCTTCATTTTGTAAGAGACATATACTTTCCTCTTATTTCTTATAAAAAAGTCCAGTTGTTCTTTAGATTCTCCTACAAGAAAAGACAAATGATTTAGGTCGTATATATAAGGCAATTCTTTTTCTACTAACCTTAAAAATGATTCATATTGAATGTCATATTCTTCTTTAGATATTGGGGGTTGTATTGAATCCATAAATTCCTTGAATTGCTTTTCATCACAAATTATGGAATGTTTCATCAGATACCCCTGAGAATTAAAAAAAAGTTATCCTTACTAAAGCGCT
>JAUPKV010000029.1 GCA_030837265.1 Methanobacteriota archaeon | reverse complement strand
GATTTTCAATGAAAGATTTATTGATCAGACCAGAACGCTGCATGGGCTGCCGCTCCTGTGAGATTGCCTGTGCTGTTGCCCACTCAAACAGCAAAAGTCTCTTTTCAGCTTTAGGAGAACAGCCGGCACCCAAAGCAAGAATCAATGTGGACGGTACACATAATCTTGGAATCCCAATTCCCATCACCTGTCGCCACTGTGAAGATGCACCCTGTGTTTCGGTTTGCCCTACAAAAGCTCTATCTATGGATGAAACTAAGAGTTCTATAAGATTCAGCCCGGAACGCTGCGTCGACTGCTGGACCTGTTCCATGGTCTGCCCTCGTTTCTTGCCTCTATACAATCTTATTCTGGTTTTAGGCTGCTGGACCTGTTCCATGGCTTCAAACCGTAGTGTGCTCAGCAAACAAACAGATGCCGGAGTAAAATGCGACTTATGCGAAGGCAGGGAGAAACCGGCCTGCGTCGAGGCTTGTCCCACACACGCTATTGTCTTTCATGAGATCAAAGATGTTCCGGGAATTAGACGCCCTGAAATTACTCCCAAACTCACAGGATGAAAAAAATTAATCTATTAAAGAGATAAACCAGTAAAAAGTTATAGTGAAAATAACCATTAAAGCCTAATTTTGGCTACTGAACCATTTAGATTCTGAATTTAATGGTTAAATCCTATTTCAATTTTTATTTTGTAGATTGGAAAAAAATGACTTCCACTAATCAGCATAAGCATCTTGAAATAGAAACTTTTTTGCTTATATGTAGTTCATGGACATTTTTTATGAAATAAATGCCTTTTTAAGTATTTGCATGTTAATATTTAGATTTAAGAAGAATAAGGAAAGTCAGGCATGAGCATCAGTATTTACAGAAAGATAATGGTTGCAACAGACGGTTCGGAACATGTCAGAAAAGCGATTGCTACTGCAATTGAAATTGCAAAGCTGAGCGGAGCAAAACTCTATGCTGTGTACGTGATGGCAAATGATGAGTTCTCTATGTCAGATCCGAAAAATGCGGAATTGGAAAAGACTTTCGTGGATTACTTCAGGAATGAAGGCAAAGCAGCGACTGCTTTTGTGGAGACTTCCGGAAAAGCCGAGAATGTTGAGGTAGAGTCCGTAATCCTTGAAGGAAGCCCTGTGCATGAGATTGTCAATTTCGCAGAAGGAAACGATATAGACCTCATTGTCATGGGCACACATGGGAAAAACGCAATTGAGCGATTCCTGTTGGGAAGCATTGCCGAAAACGTGGTCAGGCACTCGAAAAAAGCAGTACTTGTTGTAAGGGGAAAAGGTACCGGGAAAGGCAAATAGTACTATTTTTCCCAGAAAGGAATCCGACACTTCGGAATAGATTGATTTATTTATTTATCCAGCTAACCCTTAATGATGGAACTTTTTCTCAGGGTACTGGATTTTGCGCTCCCGACCCTTGTGATGATTTTCCTGGGGCTTGTAGGAACCAGTGTGCTTGTTGAGCTTGGCCTGATGCAGAAATTTTCCAGGTTTATGAGTCCTATCTTTGCATATACTAACCTGCCCGGCACCTGCGCTTCAGCTTTTGTAGTGTCAATAGGGTCCACGGTAGCTGCAAACAGTATGCTTTTCCAGGCAAAAAAGGAGAATTGCCTGAATGACAGGGAAGTCTTGCTCTGCGCGATGATGAATGCTACTCCTGCTTATTTCCGGGAATTATTTACCTACCAGATCCCGATTGTTCTGCCTGCACTTGGGCTTGTGGTAGGGGGCTTTTACACCTTTGTGTTCGTAGTAACCGCAGTATTCAAAATCCTGGTAATTACAGTTGCAAGCAAGTTGTTTCTAAAAGGCAGCTCCTGCAAGGCTCCCGAAACACAGGATGAGGAGAAAATATCCCTGAAAACAGCCTTTAGTAGAGCTTTCGGGAAAGAGTTAAAGCCTTTTTTAAAGATTACAGGCGTTTACCTTATTGCAACTACCCTTATTTTTGTCCTTCAGGAAAGGGGACTGTTCGAGATTTTTAGTGTGCTCCCTCTTGCTGAATTTTTTAAAATACCGCCTGAATCGATTATCCCGCTGACAAGTTACGTTGCAAGCCCTATCCTCGGAATCTCGCTTCTTGGCCCCATGATCCATTCGGAGGAAATCACAAATATACAGGCTATGATCGTGCTAATGCTCGGCAGCATGTTCATGCTTCCTATTTTTGCATTTCGCAGCCAGCTTCCGGGAAAAATAGCGATTTTCGGGACGCGTATGGGTATCCAGATCGTTGTATACTCCACCGCTATTAGCGTTTTTGTAAGGCTCTTTATTCTGCTGGTACTGCTAAGTATCGCTTAGTAATGCTAAGGAGGGATTATGCAGAAAGCTCTTCTGAGAGATATAGATAGATCGATAGATCCAAAGTTCGAAAAGCAAAAAGCCTTTGAGATCTAGTCTTTGAGATCTGATTTATTTTCACTCTACAGAATTAGTTTTGGAGTTTTGGATCAATGTTGTAAAAAAAGAACATAGTGAAAAAAGCAATTGAAAAAAAGATATCAAAGAGGCCTAATCGGAAAGAGGCCTTACCCGATTACACTCATATTCGAAATCCGGATTGAAGGCGTAATTATCCCTCCTACTTTCCTGACATCCAGACCTGCACCTGAAATGTTTTTTATAATTTCAAAAGAATTGCCCGAAATCATGAGAGATTTTATAGGTTTATCAAGAGCTCCGTCCTTGATTGTAAAAGCATTTCTAGCTTCCACCGAAAAATCCCCGGAAATAGAGTTTGCCGTATGGGCACCAATGACTGTATTTACAAAAACTCCGGATTGTGTATCAGCAATAATATCTGTTTGGGGATAATCTACAATGAAGTTTCGGAGACCTACTGCAGGAGGACTCATATAAGAAGACCGCGAACCATTTCCCGTGCTTTTCACGCCTGCCTTTCCGGCTGTGTAAGAATCATAGAGATAAGTCTTGAGTATACCTTTCTCAATTACTGTTGTTCGCTGCGAAGGGACACCCTCGTCATCGGAGGCTGAAGTCTCAATTCCTGCATCGATCAGTCCGTCGTCATAGATGGAGAGTTCGGGAACTGCCAGTTCTTCCCCGAGTTTATTTATCAAGCCTGACCGTCCTTTCTGAACATTATCCGCATCAATAGACGGAGCAAGAGCCTCTTCAAGAATATCTGAGAATGCAAACGGATGGAAAATTACATCAGTCTTTTGAGGTTCGATTTTAATTCCATCTCTGGATTTAAGGGCAAGTTCGGATGCATTTTTCCCAATAGCAAAAAAATCAATATCAAGCGCACGGGAAACTGCAAAGTCATAGGCTGTTGAAGCATCTCCGTTTGAGGTAATAACGTCCACAAAACCGGAAACTGCTGTGGATTCTTCCTCAATTTCTATCCCATTTGTGTTAAGGATAAGCTGCCTGTTCTTTGCCCGGGTAAAACCGCCAGAGGTTGGTAGCGTGCCTGGCAACTCTTTTGTACCTTCAACAAGGGCCATTGCATAATTTATACACTCCTCAAGGCCCAGGGACTCAACTTCTTTATCGAAGATACCTGAAACAGCAGGATAAGTTGTATTGGAAGGAAGTCCCGTCCAGTCAGAATCACTTTCCCGTATTCTGGCTTCAGCTACTGCAATCTTGATGGCGTTTTCGAGCTCTCTTGCAGAATTCGTACTGGCAAAACCAACAGCTCCATTTACTACAGCCCGGATTCCAATGCCTTCCGAGAAACGGTCTCTTGCGTTGTCAAGAGAATCTTTCTTGAAATTCACTCCTGTGGAATGATTTGCTGAATAATAGATCTCAGCTTCTTCCGCTCCTGCTTTTTCTGCCATCTTGAGGGCTTTTCTTGCAAGCTCATACATATTCAGGCACCTCCGACAAGGGCTTTGGAGATTGCAAGATGTGGAGAGCCGTCCGACACAGGCACAAGCTGCCCTGCTTTTCCGCATCTTCCAGCAGTCATTTTAAGGTCATTACCCACAAGGGCTACGTTGTTAAGGATCTCAAGAGTGTTACCGGAAAGTGAGACATCCCTGATGAGTTCATGAAGCTCGCCGTCTTTTATTATATATCCTTTTTCGGCATTGAACTGGAAAATCCCTTCCCCGGTATTTACCTGCCCGCCCCTGGAACCAATCAAATACATTCCATCCCTGACTTCTTCAAGCATCTCTTCAAATTTTGTATTTCCATTATCTATGAAGGTATTGCTCATCCTTACAACCGGCATTGAATAACCTTGCGCCCTACAGTTCCCAGGTGTTCCCCCAAGTTTGGCAGCCGTTTCTCTGGAGTGGAGATAGGAATTGAAGACCCCGTCTCTGATTATTTCAGTTCTTCGAGACTGCACTCCTTCGGCGTCAAAGGGATAATATCCAAACTCATGCAGAGTTGGGTCGTCTATAATCGTAATAAGGGGAGATGCTATCTGTTCTCCTATTCTGTTCTCTAGAATGGAATCTCCTTCGAGGACAAGGTCAGCTTCAGATGCATGCCCAACAGCTTCGTGTGCGAAGACCCCAGCCAGCTCCTGGTCAAGCAGCACGGGCATTTCCCCACCTTTAGGGGTCTTAGCTTTAAGGAGTTCGACAGCAGTACTTCCTGCCCTGTCTGCGAGCTCCATAACATTTTCGTTTTCAAAGAGTTCATAGCCATATCCAAAGCGGCTTTCTCTACCCGCCTGGTATATGCCATTCTCCGAAGCCACTGCCGAAACAGCAAAACCAACATTTAGAAGTTCATATTCGCAGTCCAGCCCATCCGAACTGCTGTATTCGATTTTGAATTCGGATTCAAGGTACATTACTTTTGTACTGTTTACTCCTATGATCCTGGCATTAGCTTCAATATCCTTTAGAAGATCGACCTTCTCCTCGATTGAGACATTTCGCGGGTCAATCTTGATTATAGGAAGATTCGTTATCTTTGGGGGACTCACTGCTGCAAGCTCTATAGCTTCTTTTGGGGTATTCGTATTCATAGAAATAGCAAGTTTTGAGGCAGCTTCGATTCCCTTTTTAAGGTTGATATCCCCTTCTACAGCCGTATAGCCCCAGGAACCTCCACAAAGAGCTCTTATACCTGCTCCCAAAGAGAAATTTTTGGAGATTTCTTCTATCTTTCCGTTATCAAGGATAATGGAGGTTGAACTACCCCCCACTATCTTGCAGTCATAAAATTTAATGTCCTGCATAATACCTTTCATGATCAGTTCCTGCATACAAAAATATTTTTGCCCTGTACGGCAGGTGATACTTCTGGAATGTCGAAACTGAGCTTTGTAATGTTTTTGAGTCTTTCAATAATCGGGTTCTTTCTCGGACCTACAAGGCTGTGTTCCATTACCTCGGCAATAGAGGATACAGCAATAATCTGAATCTTGTCTCTGTATGCTTTTTCGATAAGAACGTCTGCCTCGTTAGCTTTCGGGATGATGACTTTCTTTAAGCCGGCCTGGGCTGCAGCCTCTATCTTATAGGTAACTCCGCCTACAGGCAGTACATCTCCTCTGACTGAGAGAGATCCGGTCATTGCCACAGTCTGGTCCACCGGAATTTTTTCAATCGCGGATATAACGGCGGTTGCAATGGAAACCGATGCACTATCTCCTTCCACGCCTTCGTATGTACCAACAAACTGAATGTGAATATCATGTCTGGTGATATCCGTGCCTGTCATGTTCTTAATCACAGCAGAGACATTTTGTACTGCTTCTTTCGCTATGGTTTTGAGCTTACCTGTTGCTATTATGCGCCCTTCTGCTCCTGAGCTTGCAGGAGTAACCTCGGATACAATAGGAAGTACTATACCTGAATCTCCACCCATAACTGCAAGTCCGTTAACCCTGCCCACAGCAGAACCTCTTCTCATGAAGGACTCGTATTCCTTACGCTGTTCCAGGTATCTGTCTGCAAGCTGCTGCTCTATAGACCGGGCAATTCTCTTTGCCGCAAGCACGTGTTCGGGTGTTGTGATTGAAGCCCCTTCGGCATGGGCAATGTCACCAGCCACACGTACAAGTCCACCAAGGTCGCGAAGCTTAAGGGTGAGGTGACCTTTCCGGCCTGCCCGTCTTTTTGCTTCCCGGATTATCTCCTGCACTGCCCCTTCATCAAAGTGGGGTATGTGACCATCCCTTACAACTTCCTGGGCTACAAAACGGACCAGTTTCTTGCGGTTTTCAGGAGAATCTTCCATGGAATCTCGCATGTAAACTTCATACCCATAGCCTTTTATTCTTGACCGTAGCGCAGGGTGCATTTTCTGCACTGCATCAAGGTTCCCTGCAGAAACCATTATGAAATCGCAGGGTACAGGCTCGGTCTTAACAAGAGCTCCTGAACTTCTCTCAGACTGCCCGGTAATTGGGTATTCCTTTTCCTGAAGTGCAGTCAGAAGACTCTGCTGAGATTCCAGCCTGAGAGTATTGATCTCATCAATAAAGAGTACCCCTTTGTGGGCTTTGTGAATATCTCCGGCTTCCACTCTGTCGTGGGCAGGAGTCTCAAGTCCGCCGGATTGGAAGGGGTCGTGCCTTACATCTCCAAGCAGGGCTCCGGCATGAGCTCCGGTTGCATCGATATAAGGTGCATGTTCCTTATCATAATTAGAAACTGCCAGTTTCGGAATCATCATTTCTTCCTTAGGAAGGAACTGGCGAGTTAACATCAAGATCATTATGCCTGCAATTATCCCCCAGAGCAATTGGGCTACAAAGTAAGAATAGATGATAATGCCCACTACAAAGAGCATCATAAGCATATTTCGGGCCTGTGATTTCTTTCTGGCCTCCATTTTGTGAGCCATCACAATTTCTCTGCCCTTACCGGCAGGAACTTCCCTTATTTTAGGGTTGTTAAGATCCTCCATGTTAGGATACACAAGGATATCTTTGAGCTCTTCTTTAGGTAGAAGCTCTGCCATTGCTTTTGCTAGAAGGGACTTCCCCGTTCCCGGGGTCCCTATCATCATGATGTGCCTTCTCTGGCTAGCTGCTTTCTTTACAACTTCAACTGCATGTTCCTGCCCCAATACCTGGTCGATAAGAAGTTTTGGAACTTCTATATTCGATGTGTCATCAAATGAAAAGCCAACATCGAAATCTTCAGTCACATCATAATCCTCATCCATATTGTGGTTGAGTTCTGGCTCGACAGCGCCGACAGTACCGTTATTAGTATCAGAACCGGCTGCGGCATTATCGGATTCAGACGCAGTTATGCACCTACCAGACATTTTTTTATTATTATTATCCACCATGGTTAGCTCACATATCTAACGTTATTAATAGAAATTATCTGATCCATACATATATTTGATGCTTTCCAAAAAATAACAGACTTAGTGATTAATGATTGGCAAAAAGCGGATGTTACAATAACTGAAGATTGTTGTTACTGTAACCCCCTATATACCACGGCTAATTATATATACTTGCAGTATATAAAATTAACTTAAAGTTGTATATACTATATATAGAATCCTTCATTAAATACTATTTGCTAATTGCAATTACAGTTCAGAAATTTTCATAAGGTTTGATAAGGGATTATTTTCTGGATTGATCCGGAAGGATTTTTCTCTCCCTTATGCTACATCTTCTATATATACATTAAGTATTTTTCTCAAATTAGAACTTATTTTATCTCTCATTTATGTTATCTCTCATTTGACTTCATACCCATAAATCGATATCGATAAATATTTAAAAAAACAAGGGGCATTTTTCTTTTATGTCCAGAAGCAAGGTAAAGAATATTCTCCTTCTAAAACAGATCCATAGTGCAGTGTCCTATATTAAGAAAGGAAAATTGGATAAAGCACTTGAGACCCTCGATAAAGCTGAGAAATCCGCAAGGAAGGAAAAATCAACTGATACCCTTTATTATATTCTTTTCACGCGCGGAGGTATTCTGTTTACTGCATTAAAATATGATGCCGCCCTCGAAACCTATGAAAAAGCCATTGAAGCCGGTACGGAACTCCTTAAAAATGACCCCGAAAACCCTGACTATCAGCATTATATGGGCACAACCCTGAGTAATACTGGTAATCTCCTTAGAGAGAAAAACGAGTACGATAGAGCCGCAGATTACTACATCAGAGCTCGTGAAATATATATCAACCTCGTTACCCGGAACCCTGAAAACGCAGTCTTTCGGTCATATGCTGCAGATAACCTTAACAACTACGCTGCTTTCCTAAACATAATCGTCTCCCTTGAAAAAGCATGCGAAGTCCTTAAGGAATCAATTGATATTTACGAGAGACTCTATGAAGAAAAGCCCGATAATATTGGTTATCAGGCAGAACTCTCAATCGCACTAAGCCAGTTAGGAAATTGTCTCATACAGATGGGCCTGGAAAATAAAGATGATGCAAAATTGAACCTTGAAAAAGCTTTGGTCTTACAGGAAAATCTGCTCACCCAGCAGCCTGAGAATGAAAAAATCAAGGAAGCCATTTCGTTAACGCGAAATAGACTTGGAAACCTTTAAAAAATAGGAAATTTACTTAAAGAACCGAAAATCAGAATATAAATTAACAACTAGCATGAGCACGAAAATGGTAAGAGGAATATTTGCAGACCAAATATTCATTTAAAAACAGGGGAAAAAAACACGGCCAAAACCATAGCCTTAAAACGTTTCAATCCTGTTTTTCATTATGACCGAGACATCCGATCAGTTTACGGAAAAAGCAGCAAGGCTTTTGAATGAATCCCTACAGCTGGTTCAATCAGGAAAGCTCGAAGAAGCCCTTGAATCCCTCCAAGAAGCCGAAAGAATTGCACGTGAAGCGGATTACAATGTTGTCTTGTTACACGCACTAAAATCCGAAGGTCAGATACTGGAAACCCTGGGCAGACTTGACGAAGCCCAGGAAACCTATACTTGTGCCTTGAGAACCACTGAAGAACTCCTCGAAACCGATCCAACGAACGATTTTTACACTGTTTTCCTCCAGGCAAACATGAGTAACATCGGGAACCTGGGCAACTTACTGCGGCAGAAAGGCAAGTTCCAGGAATCCAGGCAGTGCTATGAAATCGGCCTCGAGATCTGCCAGAAAAGACTCAAATACCAGCCGCAAAGCGACTATTACCAGATGTACTGCGCAAACACCTACAACAACCTCGGGGAACTCCTTGCCGGAATGGGCCAGACCGAAGCCGCAAAAGAGAGCTACGAAAAATCCCTTAAAATAACCGAAAAACTCCTTATAGACTTCCCCGGAGACTTCGAATACCTCTCTGACAAGGTAATGACTCTCAACAACCTCGGAATCCTCTTTTCCGAACAGGGGCAAAATAAAGGAGCAAAAGAGAATTTTGAGAAATCTCTTAAAATCCTCGAAGGTCTGCACAAAGACTTCCCCAACAACGAAAAGGTCAAAGAAGAACTAAACTTAACGCATGAAAGGCTGAAAGCACTCTGAAATCTTTTTTTCTTACTTCGTCCCTTACTTTGTTTCTTACTCTCTTTTCTTCATTTCGAATTTCTTGCCTTATTTTGCAACCATTTGATACAATCTTGAGTATTTTAATTTTTTTAGTTTTATAAAGAGCACAATGTTTAAGCTATCTTAATTAATTATTTCATCTATGTTTGGCAACATGAGAGGTATAGCAACAAAACATTTTGAGAAGACCTTGTCCCTGATTAAGAAAGGCAAACTCAAAGAAGCCTTAATTGAGCTTGAAAAAGCCGAAGAGGCCTCAAAGAGAGCGGATGCGTACGACCTTTACCTTTCTCTTCAGACCGTGAAGGGGCATATTATGCAAACCTCAGGTGAGCCTGAAGAAGCCATGAAGATCTTTTCTAATGCCTTAAAAGCTGCTGAGGACATTCTTTTAAAAGAGCCTGATAACGGGCGTTATCAGTCTATGTTTCAAACGAATCTTGATGCTATTTTTGCCCTGGGAGGAATTTTCCACAGCATGGGGCGTTTTCTTCAATCAAAAGAGTGCTATGAACTGACTCTCTCAAACTTACAAAAACTGCTAGACAAAAATCCTCAAAATGCCGAATACAAGTCAAACATAGCAATGATCTTCAATAACCTGGGAAACTTGCTGAAAGATATGGGCCGTGTCCAGGAAGCAAAAGAACGGTATGAACAAGCCCTGGATATTTATGAAACCCTCTCAAAAACTGACCCAAACAACATAACATACCAGACCTACGTTGGAACTACAACCAATAATTTAGGTGCCCTACTTTCCGATATCGGTCGCACCGAAGAAGCGAAAGAAATGTACGAAATCACACTCAAGATTTATGAAAACTACCTCAGAACTCATCCCAGAAATACCGCATACCTGTCTGACGCAGCAATGACCCTCAACAATATAGGAATCTTGCTTTCCCATAAGAATCACTTCCAGGAAGCCAAAAACAGGTACGAAAAAGCTATTGAAATCTATGAAAAACTGGTTAAAAGAGACCAAAAAAATCTCGAATACCTCTCCGACGGGGCAAAGACCCTCAACAACCTGGGAAACCTGTTTCAAAAAATGGGTAAGCTTGAAGACGCAAAATTAAGCTGTGAAAAAGCTCTCGAAATAAGACAAAAACTTCTCAAAGCCGACCCCAAAAATCTTACATACCAATCCGATGTAGCCATGACCCTCAACAATCTGGGAATCCTCCTTTCCCATATGGACCGCATGGAAGAAGCCAGAAACAAATATGAGCAAGCCCTCGCAATCTACGAAACTCTCCTCCAAACCGACCCTGAAAACCTCGCATACCAGTCATACGCCGGAGCAATCCTCAACAATTCCGGATTCCTCCTTTTCGACGTGCACTACCTGGAAGAAGCCCAATACAGGTATCAAAAAGCCCTCGAAAAACGACTAAAACTCCTCAACATAGACCCCAATAACATCACATACCAATCCGAAGTTGCAACTACCCTCAACAACCTTGGAACCCTATTCACCGAAAAAGGCCAAAAAGAAGAAGCAAAAGAATATTTCAGAAATGCCCTTGTATTCCTGGAAACTCTAAGTAAAAACGACCCCGAAAACGAAAAACTTGAGGAAGAATTGAATTTAACGCGGGAAAGATTGAAAGCGCTTTGAGATTGAAAAACGGAGTACGGTATTAGCTTTCTTTGGTCGAATTTGTACACGCGCCACAGCGCGGCTTTTTCTCTTAAATAATAAAAAAGTGGTGATTAATTTCTTACTAAATGATTTTTTGTTATAATTGCAGTGTAAAAAACACAAAGTTTAAGCTATCCTGAATTCATTCTAATTTTATGTCAAGGCATTTAAGAGATTTAGCAGAAAGACGTTTGAAGAATACCTTAGTATTAACGCATAAAGGCAAACCCAATGAAGTTTTAAAAGAGCTTGAAAAAGCCGAAAAAACTGCTAAACTCCTCATAAAAGATCCTGAAAACGAATTCTTCAACGCAAACCTTCAGATAAATTTTTACAATTTCTTCACTCTATCGAAACTCTCATACGAGATGGGACGTT
>JAUPKV010000268.1 GCA_030837265.1 Methanobacteriota archaeon | reverse complement strand
ACTTTAAAACATAATCAGTGTCTAGCAATACATTTGCGAGGTGACCTTTATGTCCAACACAAGAAATTTTGTTTTACGAGACGAAGAAGGCAATGATCACGGAGTTTTCACAGGAAAACAACCTCGGCAGGCAGCTCTAAAAGCTGCAAACCGTGGTGAAGGGACAAAGTCCAAACCGGAGATCATCCGCCTAAGGGAACGCGGGACAAAGAAGGTGCACATTTTCAAGGCATGGAAAGAACTTGTCGAAGCCCCAAAAAACAGGCCTGACTGGATGCCGGAGAAAATCAGCAAACCCTTTGTCAAGAAAGAGAAAATAGAAAGAATTGAATAAAATAGATTACCAGTATGCCCTTAAAATTGGGTTCTTTCTTTTTTGTTTCGATTATCAGATACGAAATTTGCCTGGAACGACATTAATTTTAGTACTTCCGGGCTAGCTTATTTCTCAACACTTTTCCTAGATGCATATTAGAGCTTCTTATATAGCTTTTTTTGGTTATTATCAAAATATTTAACGATAAATTTAAAAACAGATTTTCTGATTTCTAATCATGGAACTGAAAAGAGAAAACGTTCTAATTGAAGCCCTGCCTTATATGCAGGAATTCTACAAATCGATCATGGTTATCAAAGTGGGGGGGAATGCAATTATTAGCCCCCAGATCATGGAAGATATAATAAAAGATGTTGTGCTTCTGCGCTATGTGGGGATCAAACCTGTTATCGTGCACGGAGGAGGGCCTGAGATTACCGAAAAAATGGGACTTATGGGTAAAAAAGCTGAGTTTGTCCAGGGCCTTCGTATCACAGATGACGAAACTATGGAAATTGCCAGGATGGTACTTGTCGGGAATATCAACACAAAAATAGTGTCCCTTATTGGTGTTTTTGGAGGTAAGGGCATAGGACTTACGGGTTATGACGGAAGAATGATCCTTGGTCATAAACAGGGCACTAAAACGGTAATTGTTGACGGTGTTGAAACAGAAATAGATATCGGCTGGGTAGGAGAGAGTGAAGTGATAAATCCTGACATTCTCAATATCGTGCTTCAAAACGGTTACATTCCGGTAATTTCTCCAATTGCCGTAGATGCACAGGGAAATGCACTGAATATTAACGCTGATACTGTAGCCGGAGATATTGCCGCAGCCCTACATGCAAAAAAATTAATCCTGATGACTGATGTATCAGGTCTTCTAAGAGACATGAAAGACCCTAACAGCCGCATCTCCCATATAACTCTCGATGATATAGATCCTCTCATTGCCGAGGGAGTTATAAAAGGTGGTATGATCCCAAAAATCAGAGGCGCAGCAGTGGCAGTAAAGGGCGGAGTTGAAAAAGCCCATATAATAAATGGAAGTGTCTCCCATACAATGCTTCTTGAGCTCTTTACGAACTGCGGAGTAGGAACCATGATCCACATGTCAGATAGTTAAACGAGGCCAGATAAAGAACCCATTTGTCTCAACAACAAATTGTTGTAAGCCCTAAACAGGGCTCAGCACCTCAGCCCCGGCAGCTTCGCACGCTTCGGGCTTCGTCTGGGCCATTTCCCATTTTAAGTATAAAGTGGTAAAGTAAAGAGTGGTTATAGTTTTCTCAGATGATGGAAACCGAGGTGAAGTCGCGGTTTTATTATACCAAAATAGGTGTACCATATGTAAAATCCTCGAGTTCGAGGAATTTTTTCCAGAGCTCTTTACATTCACAATCGACTTTGTTGAGGTCTGCAGGATTCTGGGTGAGTGAAAAAGTCCTGATAGAGTCTGCAACATCCGGACTGCAGAGTTTGCAGTTGTGAGGGCCACGCTTTGAGCCGGCACCGACTGGATCGGACATTAGGGGAAGCTCAGGATGGGCGGCTTTTGCTCGTTTTAGGATTTCTACGATGCTCCATAGCCATGGGGGTCGGTACTGTCCCTTTTCCCATAAGGCTTCGACAAAAGTGCCTTTCTGGACATTGCAAAGGTTAATGGAAACGGTATCAGCGTACGGAGCTACATCATCTATGGAACGGATAATGTCCTTTAAAGCCTGATTTTCGGAAAGAAAAGGAGGTTTTAGCAGAAGATAAGCTTTTACGGTTATGGCATGCTTTCTTGCTATTTCCGCAGCGCGGACGAAATCCCTGAAAGTAAAACCCTTGTTTATCGAGTCTTTACGGATTCTATCCGAGCTGGTTTCCAGCCCGAAGGCCAGTTCGAAAGGCTTGTTTTTCAAAATTTTGAGGCAATCCTGCACATTTTCTTCGGTTACGTAATTCGGGCGAGTTTCTACAAGTACCTTGATAACTCCCGGATTACAGGCAAGAGTATTTAATATTGCATCTCTTGCTTCTCGGGGGACTTCCTGTTCGTCAAGAAAACTGCCTGAAGTAAAGATTTTAACCATATACTCCGGAAACTTTTCAGCTTTCCTCAACGCTTTTGAAAGCTGCGCTTTGTAATCTTCAAGAGTCGGAGGCTCACTTGCACAGTCATAGACATAACCGCACATAGTACAGCCGCCAGCTTTTCCCCAGCGGCATCCTGCACTCCTGAATATCACTGTGATAGTTTTTGTTTGGACTCCGTCTACAAGATCTGTTCCGGTCCAGCTTGCCGCAGGTTCATTTGTAGGTGTAGGCTTTACTTTTATCCGCTGCCGGATATCCAGTACTTCTTTATTAAGTGACATGGGTTTAGAACTCGCTATTCTCAAATTTGTTTCTAGTAGTATCTCACGGGTATATAACCGTTATTTTTCGTAGGATATTTTATATGTATTGTCGATTTTTATCATGGTTTCATTTTAACTGTCTAAATATTGTGCTCAATATGAAGCCTGAAACCTCGCTCGACACATAACGCAAGATCTTATAGTGTGAAACAAAGGTTATGCAAGTTAACATCTATTTTCTCTAAATACATACTCTGTTACCTCACCATACTTTACAAATCCTATTTTTTGATATGCTGCATTTGAAGCAGGATTCCTTGAATCTGCATACAACATAGGAATTAAATTTTCCTCTAAGAGTTTTCTACTCATCTTACCTAAAAGCATACCAGCATATCCTTTTCCTCTTTGTTCACGTTCTGTAAATACGGTATTTATTCTTGCGTATTCTCTTGTTCTGTGAGCAATCATAGCCATTGAAACAATCTTGCCGCCATCTTCCCATAAAAATAATTTATTGGAATTTACCATTGCATTGGCAAAACCGTTTGCTTTGTTTTCATTTATGGCTGTTTTTTCTGCATCATATGTTATTTCAGCTATAAATTGAGTTATGAATTTGGCCATTATTTCTTTGTGTTTCTCTTCGGGAGTAACGATTTGTCCGCTTATTTTATATCTGCTTATTGCCTGATTACAGGCATATGCAATCATTGGCGCACTAACATAATACCCAATTCCCGTTTTATTGGAAACTCTGTCCAGGATTCCCCTGGCATATCCCTCATACGCATTCAATTGCAAGTTTTGATTCAGTACTACTCTGCTTTCAATAATAGCGCATATTTCTTTTTCTACATTTTCGTCTGGTATTTGCTTTAACCACATCCACAACGGGGCACTTTCGTTTCCCTGCCCGATTATATACGTACTATTGTCTGTAGCAAAAAAAGCATTATCCCCTTCCCGAATCAGATAGAACAAATTATAAATAATTCTATCTTTTTTATCCAGTATCTTTTCAAAACTCTCTTCTGTTCCATCCATGATTCTCATTTCCAACACCTCGTTTAATAGAATCTTCTTTATCAGTTTTTGTAGATATTCTTAAATGATACAAATAATTTTAGGACTTACGCAGATCAAGTCTACGCAAACTTAATATTATTCGATAAAATTATTTAAATATGAAATTATAATATTAACTAAAGTCATGTCAATAAACACATCATCATGCACAGACCTTGATTACATCAATTTTCTTATTGCTGCATCTAACATTTATAGTTGTACAGAAGCCGCTCGCTGTTACCCTTCTACAACTGAGTCTCCCTCTCATGATTATTGTTTTACTTGTCTCCTTAAAAAACAACCATCAGACACAGAACCTTTATGGAATGAAGTTAGAAAATTCATTACGCCTAAAAAAGGTATCTGATCGTTGACGTCACAACATTGGGCAAGCCCTATTCAGAAATTATCGGTTTTGTTCGCTATCATTGGAGTGGAAAGCATCACCGAAGTGTTAAGGGAGAGAGAAGATCTCCGTTATGAATCATGGAAAATAGAAGAATACCATAGAGAAATAAAATAGTTTTGTGGCGTGGAAAAGTTTCAGGCGAGAAAAAAAGAGTCACAGAGAGCACATGGAATGTTATCATTAAGAACTTTCCTAAGGCTAGAAGTACAAAGGATAAAAAACGACATATAGAGCCCACTAATGCGTAAGTCCTTTATAGACAAAATTGTGTTAAATAAGAAAGAAGAGATTCTTCAAAATTTTCTGTGAATAGTGTAATAAAAGAACCTCAAAAGGTCAGGTTTTTCCTTTTATTCATGAGGTCAATAAATTCTTCATAATCACGATGGTCTGTGCTTATATACACCTTAGTTTAACAAGAACGAGAAGCTGATGTTGAGTGTAAAAACACATTTGGAATACTTGAACGGAGTTTAAGTCAAAATCAACCCTGAAATTTGATTTTTCTGAAAATTAGATTCAAAGTGGAGTCAAAAAGCAAAAAAAATCCAGAAAACCCCGTATTTACAAGGCTTTCAGGAATTATTTCATTTATTCGAACTCGATTGTCGCAGGTGGCTTGGGAGTGATATCATAGACTACCCTGGCAACTTTCGGGATTTCAGACGTGATTCTGGATTCAAGGTGCTTGAGTACATCCCATGGGAGTTCAAGAGCTTCAGCCGTCATTCCATCTCTGGATCCGACAGCTCTTACGGCTACTATCCAGCCGTAGGCCCGGATATCCCCTTTTACTCCGGTTCCTTTGCCCAGTACGGCAGCAAAAGTCTGCCAGGGACAAAATCTATCCAGAAGTTCTTCTTCTACAATAGCGTTAGCTTCGCGCACGACTTCAAGCTTCTCTTCACTTACTTCTCCAAGGATGCGCACAGCCAGCCCCGGCCCCGGGAAAGGCATCCTTTCGCAGATTTCTTCAGGCAGCTGGAGTGCCCAGGCGACTTCCCGCACCTCGTCTTTGTAAAGGTCTTCAAGAGGCTCGACAATTTTCTTGAAGTCCATTACACTCGGCAGCCCTCCTACGTTGTGATGGGACTTAATTCCACCTTCCGACTCAATCTTATCAGGGTAAATCGTGCCCTGAATCAGGTAATCAGCTGCAATTTTCCTTGCTTCGTCCTCAAATACCCTGATGAAAGTCTCACCGACAGCTTTTCTCTTTTCTTCCGGATCGGTCAGACCATTCAAGGATGCAAGGAACCTGTCCTTCGCATATACTACATCCAGGTTCATGTGGGAGAAAATATGTTTAATCCTCTCGGTTTCCCCTTTCCTCATGAGCCCCGTATCTATATATATCGGCTGCAGCCTGTCTCCTATAGCTCTGTATGCCAGCTCTGCGCAAACTGAACTATCCACTCCGCCCGAGAGTGCAATGATTGCCCTCCCGTCTTTAATTTCCTTACTAATTTTCTCAATTGCTTTTGGAACGAATTTTTCCGGTTTTACCATTGAAATGCTCCTTAAATGATGCTAATAAAGTGACTTTGAAGAAGTGATAATTTTCCGTAAATATTTATAAGGTTTATTTGGGTCTGATACTATTTTATTCTGATATATGCGTCAGTGCATGGGGGTTTTGATATTTAAATGTATAGTAGAGTATAGAATTTTATAAACTCGAATTTGAATTAGAAATAGTCAAATCAAAAAATGTCTCTCAGGTCGATTTCTTCACCCTTTCTCAACTGATTTCGGAGATAAGTAAGTTTGCTGTCTATTTTTTCGAGACTCTTCAGATACTTTTTCTCATCCGGTGAAGTTTTTAAAAGTTTCGAAATCCCGCCATTTTGGATAATCAGTCGCTGATCTGCCGATAGAGCCAGAAGAGGATCATGAGTACTGATTAAAACAATCTTGTTATTACTTACCAGAAGCTCCAGAGATCTAACTTTGTCGATTCCGGCATTCTCAATCTCGTCGATCAAGATAACAGATGCCGGACTGAGAAGTGCGGTATCTGCAATCATCAGAGCGCGCGATTGTCCCCCCGAGAGCTCTGTGATAGGAGTTTTCCTGCTGAAAGGTTCTCCAGCCAGAATGTTTGCAGTATCAAATATTTTCTGAATAATATGGGATATATTATCGACCATACGGCTCTCGGCATGCATGGTCAGGAATTCCTCGACACTGAGATCCATAACAAAGTTCATGTTCTGTGAAAGCTGCGCGATAAAACGCCCTTCGGTTGAGAAACGTTCTTCATCACCTGGAGAGCATCCATCAACCAGTATCTTGCGGCCGGTGGGAGTATCCCCCTGCGCCAGAGATTCAATATCAGCAAGAAGACGAGACTTGCCTGATCCTGTAGGGCCGACAATTGCGGTCACCTCACCCTTTTTTAGATCTACCGAAAATGCTTCTTTTTCACCTTTCTTATTATATCCGGGGAGCACGGTCAACGAGCCAACTATAAACCCACTTCCCTGCTGAAGAGCCCTAGCCTGATCGATAAATAGAAAAAAACCGTCAATAAAAGCAAGAAAGCTGCTTCCCTTCTCGATAAAATAATCTTCACCCAATATCGAACCCAGCTCTTCCGGTTTCCGGTTCCCGAACTGTGCAGGATCAATTGCAAACGCAGAGAAATAATCCTCTATCCAGGGCATCATTTTCCTGAGTTCGTTTATCGTCATGTGAAGCAAATCTGTCCGCAATCTATTCTTCTCCTCTGAAATTCACCAGCTTAGAAACCCCAATCTGCCTATCATCCCCAATTTTTCTCTCTCCAAGACAGTATGAACATAGAGCTCCGGGCATGGTGAATCGAAGTGTAGCACCCTGAAGGGTTTCTAATGAGGACGTTTTTTCCACAAGTTTTGCAAGATAGAAACTACCCTGTCCTGTAAGACCATTAATCTGAATTATCATCCCTCTGGGATTAACCTGTCTGACTCTATATGCAAAGACTTCACGCTCTGCCTGGGAGACAATATCCCCTTTAGTAATAACAACAATGTCTGCAAGTTTTAACATAGGGCCTATTTTTTTAGGGGTATTGACCCCACTCAGGTTATCAATTACACAAATAGCCAGAACATCCTTAATGTGGGGAGAACAGCGATTGCAAAGGCCGGCACTCTCGGTAATCAGAAAATCAAACTTACTCTCTTTAGCCCACCTGAGGGCTTCTTCAATATTACTTACAAAAAAGTGGTCAGGACAGAGCCCTCTGGAGAGTCCGGTCTTGACCGGAATACTCTGAGCTGAATAGAGCTCTTCATCCTGAGCCGAGAGACAGTCAAATTTTACCACACCAATTGTGAAACCCCTATGCCTGAGCTCTTCAATGGTCTGGATAATGATACTGGTTTTTCCAGATGATGGAGGACCTGCTACCGTAACAAGCCTCACACAACACCTCCGGTCTCCTTGAACTGTGTATTGAACACTTCTTCGACCTCTTTTTTAAGTACTCCGATGTCAGTATTCATCAAGAAGTCCCATCCCAACCAATAAAGTGAGTTTATTCCTTCAAGTTTATTATCAACCTCGGGGTTTGTTGTCGGGAAATGGGCTCGGGCAGAGATTTCCCCAAACTCTTTTCCACAAAGAAAATCCGTGATCTCCTTAACCCTTTCTACTGCACTTTTTTTAACCAGCATCTGCACAGGACTTACAATAGCTCCTTCCGAAGGTATATTGATCGTTACCCGGGATTTGTCCAGAATTTTCTTAGCAAAGAAGAGAGGCATGATATACATGGGCGGAACATCATCCTTTTTGCTGTCTATCATTTTGACCATCTCGGACGGATGGAGTCCTGCATATATGGACGAAGCAAGCTTTTTGATTCCCTCCATACCGTACATCCGGTAGAACGGAAGCAGTACTCCATTACAGAAAAATCCCTCCTGTCCCCGCATAATAACCTTGTTCCGGAACTCATCTTTCAAGATATCTTCCCAGGATTCAGGTTTGGGATTATCCTTCATGAGTTCATCTATTGTAACCAGCACAAGCAGATTTGCAGAGATCATGGTAAACTGGCCGCGGGGATCAGCAAAACCGATGGATTCAAAATCAGTGTTCAGGGGGGATGAAATTAAATTTATAAAATAATCCTTATCTAGAAAGTTCTCCTGAAAGGGTTTATGGTAGAAGCTGTTTATATCGGAACTGATAATAATATCCGGCAATTCGTCAATAGATGTAACCGAATCGATATAGGCATAATAGGAGACTTCATGATTGACATTACCCTCTATCAGAGAGTGAAGCACGTTATTCGTTTGTCTGCCATATTCAGCTGAAAAATTATCAAATGTACGGTTAAAAGGCATCTTCATACCGCAGGGCATTAAAGCAAGAAGAGTAAGCTCTTTTTGTCGTTCCGGGGAATCTGCAAGGGTAAAATCTCTTTTTGTCTCACTGTCCAGAACAGACTGATTCAAGAGCTCAATAAAGGATTTTTCATTTATCGATACCAATGATAGGGCTGTTTTCAATTTTAGCAAAGTGCCAAGTTTCTCAAGCACTTCCTCGTTTTCTAATTTCTCCATTCAATGCTGTTTGAATATTTTTTGATAATAAGGT
>JAUPKV010000267.1 GCA_030837265.1 Methanobacteriota archaeon | reverse complement strand
TTGCGGTTTTGGAGGAGGGGTAAGAGTTAATTACCCTTCCGAGTCCCTATCAATAGCATCGGATAGGTTCAGAGCTGCGGAAAAATTGGGATGCGACACAATAATTACAAATTGTGGAGGTTGTATGCAGAATCTCGTTGAGGCCGGAAATAACGAAAAAATAAGAGTCTTTGACCTAGCAGAATACCTCTCCCTTGCCTGTGGACTAAGAATTGAGCGAGAAGACTGGAAAATGCTTAAATTTGTCAACAGAGCTTATCGGTTGTGTATCTCAAATTACTGCGGACCTGATACTTCCTGACCATTGCACTTAATATTTCTGCAAGACCTAAATTAAAATACTTTTTATAATTTTTTTTGTAAGCTGATCCAAAACTCAAAATGGCGGCTCTAAATTTTAATATTGTAGTATCAGCCCATTCTCTGATAATGAAAATGTTATGAAACTCTTTTTAGGGAGGAATAACTTTTTTTAGTATGTATTCTATAACATATGTCATAATTTTATGTTTTGGAGTAATTGATTATGGATCGAATAAAAATAGAAGGAATAAACGAAGAAGAAATACCCAAAGACCATCCATCAGAATTTTATTTACGCTCGTTGGATATCGATATTATTTGTTATGGGACTATTTTAAAAAAACTAGCAAAAGTATGAGTTTGAACAAAAATTCGTGGTTTAAAAATGTTCTATTCCTTTTACAAAAGGTTATTAATCAGTATTATAGGGTTATGGCAGGAGAGGGATATTAACCCATCAACATTTGTTACATTTAGTAACTTTTGAATAAACATTTATATGTGTTCGAATAAGTTATTTAGTATGAACTTTCGAGATGTTTTTATAGGATCTGCTATTGTAGGTTTGTTCTCTTACATTATATCAGCAGTCTTAATGCCATATATACTACAAGGAGATAGTAACCTTAATACTCTTGTTAAAAATCCAATTCCAACATTTCCTATCATTCCAGTTACAATAGGGTTAGTTACATTCTTAGTATTTTTTATTCATTACTCATCAGTAGAGATACAACCCTCAACATGGGAACTCTGGGATTTATGGGACAAATCTGCTGAACCCGAACACGGAAGTGAAACGACGAGTACTGGCCTTGATTAATCGGAAGACAATTGAAGTGCCGAGCTAAAATGCCCTAGTAAACTTCTGGAAATATCCAGAATGCCAGACTTAAAAATCAGCAAAATTATTTTTTATTGTAATAGACGTAGGTCTGCAAGCACTAAAAACGTTCTCTTCTATGCTGATCAAACCCTCAATCCTATTCGTTTAGTGATCTAGATAAACCATGGAGAGAATCATAAAAATATGAAAAATTTTTTGATCTCATTCCTCCGAAGGATTGGGAGCGTATAAAACAATTTTGTGAAAAGTTGTGCAATCTTCGCAAGATATGTAAAAACTCTAGTTAGTTAGATGCCCTAACGTAAATGATGTGGAGGAAAGTATAATGGTGAATTCAAAAGAAAGCACTGAAAGATACAAAAAGTTTAAGGAAAGCAATACTGGATTTCTTGATGCATTTGGCCGAATTTGTGATGAATGGCTTAAGAGTAAAGACGAAAAGACTTACCTGAGAGTAAGAGGTCAGAGTGGAGGTGCCAGGAGATCGGTGCTTGACGATGTTTATGAGGCGCTTCTCGAATATATTGAAGGGAATGAGGATTTCGTAAAGGACGATTTCGTACTCGAATTTTGCGAGCTTTTAAAAAGTGAGAATTTGGACCTCTATGAGCGTTTAATAAGTAAGACTGTAGGGGATTTTGCATTCAATGTGGTAAAAGCGTATTCTGTGAGTAAAGAAGAGTGAACTACCTCGCCCT
This sequence comes from Methanobacteriota archaeon, assembly GCA_030837265.1. Next base: position 3,258 of record JAUPKV010000267.1, on the reverse strand, counting down.
ATCACTTTCGCCTAAGGCTCAAGCAAAGAGTAACATGCTGAATCTCCTGTACTCTGCGCTCTATTATGGTTACTCATCATTCCTTTGTTTGAGATAGTAGCGAGGCTTCAGGTTCGCCAATTGAAACAAATTACAACATATTGTATGAGTTTAAACTGTTTAATTATTATTACAATATACAAACCATACTCACAGTATTTTCATTTTTCTTGCTCAAATCTGCGGGTTCCCATAGGTAAGAAGTCAGAAAGTCAAAATCACAACGCTCAAATATCAGAAAAGAATTATGACCGTAACTCCTGTGTATTCGCGCCACCTCATATTTGATACATAGGAGACCTCGATGCTTTTTGCTTTTTACTTTTTGCTTTTTGGTATTTTTACCTGATTTCAATTTTCACTCTATACCCTATCAGCTTTAAAATTTCCATGTCTTACCTAGAATTTGGCAACCATCTTTACGGGATAATAATAACATTCCATAGGCTAGAAGTTAGGAAGTTAGCACTTGAGAATAGTGTCTACTACACAAGAATTTAAGACTCTGTAAATATATATACAGTTAAAAATAATTCGGAAAATATTAAATACGTTTAACACATTTAAAATATTGCATATGTAAAACCCAATTGTGTGATTTGAAGACCAAACATTAGAGCGCTGTTCACGTGCAGCAGCCTAAAAAAAGCACGAATCTAACTTTTTTAAAAAATTTATGAGAATGATTGCTTTTGATCTTGTATATGTGGACAATAAGTCCTGCAAAAACTCGCAAATTGAAAATGACAAAATAGTGTAGGAGTTAACTCATTAAAAATGAAAAGAATTAAGTATAAAGTGTTCCAATGTTACACTGTCGGTCAGTTGAAGTCAACACGCACCAAAGAAGACATTTTGTAACTGACTGACCACGCGAACCAATCATACAATAATTACATTTTGTATAAAAATCAGGGCTGAAACTAAGACAAAAATTGTCAATTATAATTATAAAAAGTTTGTAAATAAGTTTAGGAAGTCATAGATAATAACAAAGCTTAATGTGACTTGCACTTTTTAGGTGCATGAGAGAAAGAAGATTTGAAAGTAAGAAATATAGTGCCTGAAAACATTAGATAGAATAAGTTAGAGACTTCGAGCTCATTAGGTAAACGAAATGAGCTTGAATACGGTATCCATACAGCTGTTCGCGTGCAACAGCCTTAAAAAAGCACGAACTCATTTTTAAAGTTTAGAAAAACCTGTTTAAAAAAGTTTATAATGATCTTTTTTATACGCAGTCCTTAAACATGATTGTATTTAAATATTTAAGTTTGAAAAAGCCCTAAAATTGCCCCTACCAAAAACGATAACATTACGGACTCTTGAAAGTTTGATATCCCACCCAAAACGTTTAAGTCCTTTATTATATTTCGCCTTTATTAAGTCTCTTAGCTTCTCATATACCTATTTATATAGTTATGAAATCTCTGTTACATTCATTGTATAGATACTTCACATATAGTTCTGGGAACAAGAGGAAATGCTCTCTATGAATTAGGAAAGTTTTTTATTTTGAAACCCAATTAGTCTCTTCGAAGATTCTAAAAATGGAAAAAAAATATAATAGTAGATTTTGGAGGAAAAAGATGCCATTTATTGAGATGAAACTCATTGAAGGGGAATTACCTGAGGAGAAGGTTGAGAAATTTATTGAGGATCTGACAAATCTTGTGGTCTCATACATAGGAGAGAATATTCGTGGCGTTACACATATAGCGATTCAGGAAATAAAAAACGGATACTGGGGAGCAGGTGGAAAGGCTGTCGGATTGGAGGATATAAAGGCTCTTTTAGCAAGCACTACAGAGAAAGCAGAGGAATTTTAAAGAAACTTCTAATAGAAACCTTTTGAGAGGAATCTTAAACCAGTCCTCTCCTTCTTTCGCTTCTGTATTCTTCAAAGAGGCTCTGCAGCTGATCTTCTTTATCTTTGCGGTGTTTTTTCTGAGCTTCTATTTCCCAGGCAGAAATTGAAATTTTAAGGATTTCCGGGTCTACCATTGCAAAGTCTTCAGCTCTTTCAAGCGGGATATCCCTTAAGAGAGGCACGTTGTCTTTAAAGAAGGTCTCCGCTGCTGCATGCGAGATGTCTTCCGGAATAAGGACTGCCCGGACTTTAGCTTCTACAAGAATCTGGGCTGTTGCAGCTCCGCCTCCGCTGGGGCTTTCCAGGAAAACAACGTCGTCCTCCTTGAGCCCATATTTCTCTTTTGTTTCGGCTATTGATTCTTTTGTAAAGGCGGCTATAACCTTTACAGGGGTACCTTCGCCGCGTATTTCCATCTTCTGGATTTTACGCAGCTTGTTGCTCCTGCGCCTGAGTTCCCTAACAGTTTTGTTTTTATTTCCAAGTTCTTTTTTCAGGCCTTCAATGGTTTCATCCCTTATCCGGATCTCTTTTGATTTCCGAATTTCACTATAAGCTTCTTTCTTAAAGTTATTCAGCCTTGATTCAAGTTTCGAGATTTTCCTGTTTTTAGCATGCAGTTCTTCCTTTAATTCCTCCAGGTATTCATGCATATTCTGGATCTGTTCTCCCTGCCTCTGGATAATCTCCTTCATTTTTAGGAGGGATTCATCAACTACCCTCTCTTCTGGCTTTCCTGGGCTTTCTTTAGCCCTTGACTTTTCAGGAACGCTTCCCCGTACTTTTTCTATCGCAGCTTCTATCGAATCTCCTCTGATAACATGGGATTTTATCAGTTCAATATCTGCATCGACTGGAGCTTTCTTTTCAATCCGGGTGAAGATATTCTTATAGCTCCTGTAAGTGAGAAGAGCTGCAGTCAATGCATCCCTTTCATGGTCATTCGAATAGCCAAAAGTTTTTCCAAGTGCAATTTTTTCCTCGGCAGAAATCTCAATTCCAGGGCTTGCAGGCACTGCATTGAAGCTCCGTCTGATTTTTTCAACAGAGCTTGGCATTGGAGTTACATCACTAGCGATAACTACAGGTTTTCCATATTCGGCAATTAGCTTGACTACCTCGTCAGGAGTGATTCCCCTGAAGCTTTTTAAGTAAAGAAGGTCTCCATCAAGAGAAAGAATTGCTATACCTACAGTTGTTCCCGGATCTATTCCTACTATTGTAAATTTACGCCTCTCACACTTTTGTTTGAGAGGGATGTAACGGATCTTGTCGCGTTCTACACTTCTTACAATTACCTGGGCATCATTGCTGGCCATAGGACTTATTGGTATCTCTCCGCGTTTTGC
>JAUPKV010000266.1 GCA_030837265.1 Methanobacteriota archaeon | reverse complement strand
TGAAGACCCGTTTTCCTTGAGGACCCGGATAAAATTTATAATTTCTTTCAATGAAACAACATCGATTCCGGAATCCGGTTCGTCAAGAACTGCAAGCTTCGGTTTCATTGTAATAATGGATGCAAGCTCTATACGCTTCCTTTCGCCTCCACTAAGCGATTCTCCAACTTCCCGATCCAGGTATTTGTCGGGTTTGAGGTCAACTTTTACCAGGGCGTCCCTAAGCTCTTCTTCAGTAGCGCCTCCATGGGCTTTTGCCCCTATTGCCAGGTAATCCCTGACTTTCAGCCCCTCAAAGCGGGCAGGCTCCTGCCAGGCAAGAGTTATCCCTCTTCTTGCACGTTCGGTGATCGTTAGCCTGGAAATGTCTTCCCCGTTAAAAGTGAGGCTTCCTGCTTCATGCTCGTAGCCCTGAAGTCCCATCAGGGTGTATGCAAGTGTACTTTTTCCCGCGCCATTTGAACCGATTATGCTGTGGATTTCCCGGTCCCCGACTTCAAGGTCTATTCCACGCAGAATTTTTTTCCCATCACGGCTCAATACCATGTTTTTCAAAGATAGAATCTACGACACCTCTAGTGAATTTCATTTTTAACACTGCAATTGATCTCTACACTGCTGCAAGCCTTCCAGTATTAACAGTAATTGCTACTTTGGATTATCGAATATATGATTAAAGTCTTCCTGTTCGTTTCTCATTTATGAACTGTTGTACTGGCTCTATGAGTTATAGGTGAGTTAAAAATACTTTTCAGTTAGTGAAGAATAAAATAGAAAAAGATTACAAAAAAGTATCGGGCAAGGAAAAGCCCCATTCAATTACTATATTTGGTTTTTACAGATAAAGGTATTATGGAAACGCCCATGCTGTAACTAATCAGAGTGCTTCCATAACTGAAATAAAAGGAAAGCTCAGGTGTCAGAAGAAAGCTGATATATTGCTTTTCCAAGACGTTTGATGCCCTCTTCTATCGTGGTTTCGTCCATGCAGGAGAAATTCAATCGCATAGTGGAAACATCGTCCTTTCCTATGTAAAAGGGATGTCCCGGAACAATACAGACACCATCTTTGACAGCTATCTCGAAAAGCTTCATGGATGAAATGTTGTTTGGCAAAGTTGCCCAGAGAAACATGCCTCCGTCCGGATTCGTATACGTAACAGATTCCGGAAAGTGCCGGGAGATAGCCTCTACCATAGCCTGTTTCTGCGCGGCATACTGCGTCACAATTCTGGCAATATGTTCTGAGGGATCATTGTTAATCAAATACTGGTAGAGGACATACTGAGAGAATGAATTCGTATGGAGGTCTGCCGCCTGCTTGGCAATCACCAGCTTGTCAATAACAGGTTTTGGAGCAACGACCCATCCTAAGCGCAGGGCAGGAACAACAGTTTTAGAGAACGACCCCAATAGAATAGTGTTCTCGGGAGCAAGATTCATAAATGATGTTTTTGGCCGCCCCGAAAAGCGTAATTCTCCATAAGGATCATCTTCTACAACAAATGTTTTAGTACCGCGGATTACTTCAGCGATCTCTGTGCGATTTTCATCCGGATAAGAAATACCCGTGGGATTTTGAAAATTCGGGACTATGTACATCAGCTTCACGCTTTGTGAAAAAGCGTTCTTCAGCCTATCAACGTCCATTCCTTTTTCCGAAATAGGGATTGTGATAAACTGGGGGCGAAAAAAAGAAAATGCCTGAATAGCGCCAAGGTACGACGGCTCTTCCAAAATAACTTTATCATCTTCATTAATGAGAACCTTAGCCAATAGATCCATTGCTTGCTGCGATCCACTGGTTATCAAGATATTATCGGGCGAAACATGAAAAACGCCTCGTTCTTTATAGTGCCTGGCAATATATTCTCGAAGCTCAAACAAACCTTCTGTATTGCTGTACTGCAAGACATCGGGACCATAAAGACTGAAAACTTTATCACATGCCTTATGTAATTCTTCCACAGGGAAGAGGTCTTTGTTGGGAAGGCCTCCGGCAAAGGAGATCATTCCCGGAGCAATGGCAATCCCTAAAATCTCTCGGATAAAAGATCGGGGGGTTTCCATGACACGTTTGGCAAAGACGTCATCAAAAACAAATTCTTGTGAATTTTTTTCGATTGTATAAGTCATCCTTTACCTTCTATTCAATATTTTCAAATCTATATATGTGTTTTAAATTCGGATTTATTCGAAAACTCCATCGATGTAGATTTTCGTATTATACATCCTCGATTGGATAAATATTGCATCGTTTAAAAGTGTTTTTCTCGAATCCCCGAGAATCTCCACACCCACCATTAATCTTTCAGAAAAAAATATCTACATCTCAATTAAGTTTTAGTTATCATTCTGCAGTAGATCCTTGCAGCGCTGCAAATCTTCTACGGTATTTACGTTAAATGCTATCTTTGGGTTTTCAAGTATCAAATTAAAGTCTTCCTGTTCGCTCCTGATCTGGTTGCTATCAAGTATATTTATTCCAACCGGCACAATAAGTTTTCCATCCTTATTGAAGACGGTATCCGGCCTGATCCCGATCCCTTTGCATACATTGATCGGTACATAAACGGAAAGTGCCGGTGTTCCTGCTTCCCTGTATTTCTCAATTACCGAATCTATAAGTTCCGGGTTTAGTAGGGGAAGATCGGACATAATTATCATTACAGGACCTGTGCTCTGTGCAGTCTCTACCGCATAGATCATATCCCCTACGTAGTTTCCTCCGAAGGTCCTGATTACCCGGACTTCTCCTTCATATCGCTCCTGGAGCATGACTTCGGTTTTAGGTGTTACGGGTGAGACTGCTACAAAAACCCTATCTATCTCTTTTGCAGTTCTGAGGGTATCTATTACATAACTTATAAGCGGCTTTCCAAGTAGTTCAACACACGGCTTCTCTCCCATCCCAAGCCTCTGTCCAAACCCTCCTGCCATTACAATAGCGTCCATTACAAACCTCTTATGTATCATTTTAATGAAGTAGTGGAAAATTTTAATGAAGTATTGAGAGTCTCAGGATAACTGCAATGATTATCAGGGCAGTAACCCTGCCAATTTCGTTAGCAGTGCCTATTCCGTCGCCGTTCAAGCCTCCAAAATGGGCATAGCTCCTATTCAGAAGCACGAGAGATGAAGTGCAGGCCCCAAGATATGGAAGCAGTCCAATCAACCCGAAAGGTAGTGCGCATACGACTGCTCCGAATAAGAATCCTATAAGGAAATTCTTCCGGGTCGCTCCGTTAATAGTCATCTCTCCAAGGCCAGGATAAGCCTGATCTTTCGGACGAGGTATTGGTTTGCCAAATGCAGCAATAGTTAACATAGACTGCTTTGCACTTACCTCTGCTATAAACATCGAAAAAAACATCAGTACCGGAAGGGAAGATACGGAGCTCAGACCCTGTTCTTGAACTGACCTTATCGAACCGTACAGGGCAAGCAGCAGCAGGATGCAGAAAGATACTCCACCTGTTCCCAGGTTAGTATCTTTAAGGGCTCTGAGTTTCTTTTCAAGTGACCCGTGAGCCATAAAACCGTCACCCATATCAGTGACTCCGTCAAGGTGATTGAAACCCGTAATATAATATATGAATCCCATTATAAGGACTGCCAGGACAGGCATCGGAATTATCAGCTGCCCGATGTAGGCAACTGCCCCTATGAGTAGTCCGAGTACGGCTCCTACGATCGGGTAAAAATATATTTTATTCATAAGCTCGTCGATCCCTTCCATGCTGATTCCAACTGGGATCGTTGATAGGAAGCCGAAACCCGATTTAAAAGCAAGTAAAAATGAATTCATGAAACATCGCCTGTTTTTCAATCCTTTTTCAATCCTTCTTTCAGTCCTTCTTTCAGTCCTTTCCCTGGAATTCAGCCATTCCTCTGGAGTACATATTAGAGGAAACTCCGCCTATGAGGCCTCCGATTACGTCGTCCATGAAAGGTCCCAGCTTTGAAAGGATACCTGGTTTCATTTTGTCAAACCTTACAAATTCGAATGCACCTTTGGAGCCGCTGATATAGGTCGCAATGCTTGTACCCAGCACCTCGTCTGCAATTATGAAACTCAGGTCCTTTTCATAGGAACTTTTGCTGAGGTTTGGCAGGGTCCCGGCCCTTCCTTCTCTCTCTAGTAAAATCCCGGAATAAATAAGAAGGCAGAGGTTTGGGTCAGAAAGAGCGTATCTAAGTTCCCTTTTAATTAAAGAGTCGGCTTTTTCCCTGGTCTCAAGTCCGGGATGCGGGACGTACATCTCAAGAGCCGTATCTGTCAGGTCCTGAACAGTAATGCCTTCCTCGGCCAGGACATCAAGTATGTCAACAGTTGCTTTTCCTTCTACTGTTTCAGGCTGTCCTTTTTTCAGGTCCCTTTCCTCAATATCGGATAACTTCATAAGATCACTTCGGGATTTTTAGACGGTGTTATATTGAGTTTAATTTCTGTAAAATGAATAAAAGATATCTCAAAGATAAATTCCTGCAATCTGAATTATTGCAGCAAAGGCAGCTAGTGAAAAACCTGAAGCTATTGCTATTAATTGGGAGACCCTTTTTATATCATTTATTTCCGTAGGAGGATATGAGGCCCCAAGCACGTAATTATCGGGTTTTTCGAGTTTTACACCCAGAGCTCCTGCAGTCGCAGCCATTGGATAGCCGGAGTTCGGTGATGGAGTTTTCATGCCGTCCTCCAGTACGCTCTTAATGGTATTAAGAGGATTTGTTTTCCCCTGTTTTTTAGGAAGCAGAGAAACGACAAGAGCTGCTGCAAGAATGAATATGACCGATATCCTCGCCGGGATCCAGTTTAGTACGTCATCGGATTTCGCTGAAAAGTACCCCAATTCCCTGTACGGTTCGGTCTTGTATCCGACCATGGAATCAAGAGTGCTTATAGCTTTAAAGATATATGCAGCGATAAGCCCATATCCTCCAAAGAGGGCATAGTAGAAAATCGGACTGAGAATACCATCTACGTAATTTTCGGATACTGATTCGATTACTGCTGAAGACATCTGAGTCCTGGTCAGTTTGGATGTGTTCCTGCTAACATATATGGGGAGCATTTCCCTTACTTTCTCAAGCCTGTTTGCTTCAAGGTGCCCGTAGATTTCCCTGGCCGGGCTTAGCAGGCAGTTTATAGCGAAGGTCGCTTTCAGAAAATAAGCTTCAAGAAGAAGTCCGAGGATCCCTGGAATTCCGGGTAGGGCTGCTATATAGAGTACGGAATAACCTATCATTGCTGAGAAAAAAACACAGCAAAGAGCCATAAAAACTCCATATAACTTCCGGTGGGTTTTTGGGGCTGCGTTTTTCAAAAAAGTGACTAATTTTCCTATCCAGACGACAGGATGTATGGCAACCGGAGGCTCTCCGAAAACTATGTCAATAGCTGCTGCAAGCAGAAGGACCAGAGCAAGGTGCCAGCGATCAGGCACAATCACAAGATCCGGCACTATCATAACGTGGGCTCCATCACTTTTTTCCAGGCTACCTTTACAAGTTCGTCAGTGTTACCTTCCTGCATAAGGCAGTCCAGGATTTTTTGTGCAATTTCTGTTTTATGGACACTATGGCAGTCAACACAGCTCCAAACCCTGCCGCCTCTTGAACTCTGAATCCATTTCCCACCTGTTTTTTCATTTTCACAGGGATAGAACGGGCAGAAGCAGAAGGTACAGTTCTGGCCTTCGAAATGACATGGGTAGTATTCACAGGTCTTCCTGCCGCCTATACCTTCTTCGGAAGCCTTTTCGATCACGTGTTGAAGTTCACTTTTTGCCTGTTCTTTGCCCCACTCGGTAATGATATCCCCGATTGCGGCTATAAGCTTATCATTTTCCTCTTTATTCCTCACTGCAACTCTTATGTAATCTTTTTCAAGACCATGGAATGAGGCACAGTCCCGAACAAGGATTCCGCGAGCTGCCAGCCGTGCACTTAATTCGCTGGAATCAAGCATGAATTTTTTGATATCGACGATGATAAAGTTTACATTTACTTCCCCTGCTTTGAATCCCCTTATTTTATCGAGTTTGGCTTTGAGATTTTCTCCTTCTTCGCGAATTACAGCTCTTGCCGTTTTCAAATATGGACTGCCTATCCCGCCTTCAATATTAAGGAGTGCAGTGCCAGTAGCATTTGCTATTACCCCAAGGTTCCAGGATAACCTGGCTGTATTCAGGATCTCGGCCATTTCAGGAGAAGCTATCCCGAAACCCATCCGAATTCCCGGAATTGCGAAGGCTTTTGTAAGGGAACGCATGACAAAAACGTAATTGTTGTTTGTAGGGAGATCGGCAACACTCTGTGCAGGATCGGAGAGTTCTATAAAAGCTTCATCTACAAAAAGAAGAGTTTCATGCTGTTTGCAACGCTCTGCAAGAGTTATTATTTCTTCTCTTGTACGGAGCTTGCCTGTAGGGTTGTTAGGATTACAAATGAAAAGGATTTTAGCTTTTTCAAGAATTTCATCAGAAAGTGTTTCTACCTCCTCCTGACCGGGATATTCGGGCTTTGCTCCCATAATCCGGCACTGCATCTCATATTCTCCGAAGGTAGGCCAGGGAAGAAGCACAATGTCTCCCTTTTCTGCCACACATTCAACCACAAGCCGGACTATTTCGGTTGAGCCGTTCCCCGGAATAATATTTTGCGGAGCTACTC
>JAUPKV010000265.1 GCA_030837265.1 Methanobacteriota archaeon | reverse complement strand
TCTCATGAGCTGCATAGGGTTTGCGAAGTGATAAAACTCGACTCCAAAGAGGAAATGATCGGCTGGAAAGGCAGAGCCTTCGTATCGAAATACACGGAAATGGGCGATGTCCTTACTCGCACTGATTCCTATCGCCCGGTTGTTATAAGCGGCTTAAACATCAGACCAGGCATGTATGTTAATGTAGAAATTGTTGCTGCAAAGCCTGGATATTTCCTCGGCAGACTTATCAGCTAATTTCACTATGGCTTTTATCATTGTATAACTTATTATAAGAATTATAAATTATTGATTAATTGCTTGAGGGAGTTTATGCTTGAAAAAGTTACTGTGGGAACATGCATACATTTCATATCTCAAATAAAGGACAGAACTCTTACTCAATTCTGGAACGATATTTCTACTGGCAAATATCCGATAATTGACCTTAAGGGGAACCTGGGTTATTCAATCTCTGATGAAGATGGTCTTCAGTTTGTGAGAAACGATTTTACACCTTCTATTCTTACAGGATATGAGTTTGTTTTCGGAGGTGTTTTCTTTACGGATGCGATTCAGGAACTCTTCTCCCAGAATAAAGTGCTACTTCTAATGATATACAATAAAGCTGCTCAGAACCTTTTATTATTCGAATTGAATGTAGACACAAGATATATGATTGATCTTCCCCGCGGACAATATTCCTTTGTAGCACTCCTTCTGGATGCAGGAGCTAAAAATCTTCTGGATTCAAAAATCTACGCTATAGGGCTTCCAATTAAAGGAAACTTAAACAACCCGGAATTTGAGAACTTCTACTCTGAGCATCCTGTTGATATTGATGATCTTATTGATCCTGTTCCCATAGATATTAAACGCGGGGGTCCTTTTTACGTCAGTTTGATGATGCTGGATATCAATGGAATTCCGGATTGCCAGGGATTTATCGAAAATATATTACAGGAAGATGAGCAAGCATCTTTACTCTAACAGGAAAATGGTTATAAAAACAACCTTCAATGTTTTCAAATGCAATTGCTTACTTGACAGAACATTTTTAGTTTTTTGCTTCAAAAATCATAAATTCTAAATATAGAGACATGGTCATAAGTGTATATTCAGTAAGTTGCATTTATTAATTTTTTCCAATTTTAAATGATCACTTAGAGAAGTATGCGTATATTAATCTTTAAGATGATGATTTTTATAAAACAATCAGTGATTTCATGAAATCGAAACATATAGAGGATGATGCGTTATCCACTCTGGTTTTTGTTATAAAATGGTGGCTTTAGAATGAAGGGAAAAAAAATCGTTCTGACAAGCGATCTCACTATGATGAGCACATATCATGGGGGAGGGCTTCTTGGGTTTTCAGCTACGCTGCCTAAGTCGGTGGTGCCAGATTTTGCATTCAGGCGGCTCTTCTGCCCTCCTGTGGCTGCAGCCTCGGACGGCTCAGCCCTGCTCGCGCCCTGCGGCATGAGGAAAGTAGAGGCAGCTCTCCTGGAGGCGGGTTTTGATCGATCCGAGGTGATGGTGGCCCATCCCGATCACCTTGATAAGGCTATCGGCCCGGAAACTGAGATCGTGTCAATAACCCACGATGACCCCCTCGGAAAAATCGCCTTACGTGAGATCGAGGAAATGATCGGAAGGGGTGAGCCCCATAACAGGTCCAAGTTCCTGTCCCTTATAAACCATCCACTGATCAAAGAGCATAGGCCTAAACTTGTGGTCGGTGGCATGGGATCCTGGGAGCTGGTGGGTGAGGATGTCCCGGTGGATCATATTTTCCTGGGCGAGGGGGAGGGCGATTTTCCAGAAATCTGCCGATCTATTATTAACGGCAATGAGGTTCCAAAGATAATCCGAGGAACGGCTGTAGCAGGAGGGGACATACCTGTGAACAGGGGCCCAACCACTGCCGGGTTAGTGGAGGTCGGCAGAGGTTGTTGGCGGGGATGTTCCTTCTGCTCTCCGACAAAACGCACTCTCCGTCACAGACCCCTGAATAAAATCCTCGATGACGTAATGGTGAATCTAAAGGCAGGTCAAAAGGACGTGGTTCTTCATTCCGAGGACGTCTTCACCTACGGCTCATCAGGGACCAATGTAGATGGAGAAAAGGTCAAGAAACTGTTCAGAGAGGTTAAGCGGCTGGGTCCGAAGACAGTAGACATATCCCATGTCAGCCTCGCCACAGTTTATCAAAATCAGGACCTTCTTCGGGAAGTGTCCAGGATTGTAGGAGTTGGCACAGATCAGAAGTACATGTCTGCCTGGATAGGGATAGAGACCGGAAGCTGCAGAATTCTTCAAATGCATATGCCAGGAAAAGCTTTGCCGAAAACCCCTGATAGCTGGCCAGAGATAGTCAGAGATTGCTATCGACTTTTCGGAGAAGAGTCCTGGCTTCCTGTCGGCAGTTTAGTGCTTGGCCTACCTGGCGAGACTACCGAGGACGTGCTGCAGACCATTGAACTCGTGGAATCGCTGAAGGATTACACCGGGCTGTTGCTGCCGCTATTCTTTAGCCCTATTGCCGATACGGGGCTTGGAGGCACAACAGGCTTTGGAAAGGATAAGGCTTTTCCGGAGCATTGGGAACTGGTGGGACTTTGCCTGGAGAACAACCTTCGACACCTGAAGCCTCTATTCCGGTTATATAGCGAAAGGATGACCGCAGGACCTGGAGTCCATGCAGCTCTTAAAGGAATTTTCC
>JAUPKV010000264.1 GCA_030837265.1 Methanobacteriota archaeon | reverse complement strand
CATGGGTGTCTAGGGACCCGAGACCTCCCTGTCCGCTCAGGGCAACATTTCCGCTGACTGCGTCGGCGGAATGGCCTGTTCGGACAGCCACGAGGTCTCTCAACTCTGTGAACTCAAGATCGACCTTGATGCAATTGCCGTTATTGCTCACTACAGCGCAAACAGCGACATTATAATGGACGAACAGATGCCTATCTTCGGAGGTTACGCAGGTGGCATTGAGGAAACTACGATTGTCGACGTCGCAACGCACATCAATGGTGTGCTCATGTGCAATGCAAGCTGGCACCTTGACGGTCCTGTGCATATCCGCTGGGGTTCAACCAACACCAGGGAAACTCTCAAGATTGCAGGTTGGGCATGTGCAACAATCTCAGAATTCACCGACATTCTCTCAGGCAACCAGTACTACCCCTGTGCAGGCCCGTGTACTGAGATGTGCCTGCTAGAAGCCTCAGCCCAATCCATCACTGATACATCATCTGGCAGAGAAATCCTCTCAGGAGTAGCCTCTGCAAAAGGTGTAGTGACAGACAAGACGACTGGTGTGGAAGCCAGGATGATGGGAGAAGTCGCAAGGGCAACTGCAGGTATGGAAATCCCTGAGGTTAACAGGATCTTAAACGACCTTGTATCCCTTTACGAAAAGAATTACGCAACCGCACCTGCAGGGAAGACCTTCCAGGAATGCTACGACGTAAAGAGAGTCCTCCCAACTGACGAATACATGAAGGTCTACGACGGGGCAAGAAAGAAGCTCGAAGACCTTGGACTTGTGTTCTAAGCCGAAAGTCCGGGCCTGCAGTTTATATTACAAGAGCTAAGGCCAGCGGCGAGCATCTCGCTGGCTTATTTTTTTTCAAAACTTCAGGCGAAACTGATATAAAGACACATTACACTTTATGTGGAATTTTCTTAACACATAAACGAGCGAATATAATAGTGTAAAAATATAAAAGGAGATACTAAAATGGATATCTGGACTGTAGTAAACGGACTGATATATCTCCTGGCTTTCGGATTGATGGGCTGGGTCTTACTGGATGCAAGTAAGGTTTCGAAAAAAAGGGGATGAGGCATTATGTCTGAAAACCATGAATCTGCCAGCCTGGTTAAGACTCTGAGACCTTTCCATGTATGGGCTCTTGGAGTCGGGATTGTGCTGGTTGGAGAGTACATGGGCTGGAACTTCACAGTCGCAAAAGGAGGAATCCTGGGTTCCCTACTTGCCATGCTTGTTGCAGGAACCATGTATGTTATGATTTCTCTTTGCGCCAGTGAATTGGGATCAGCGACCAAACTTGCAGGAGGTCCCTACGACTGGGCAAGGCTCTTTATCGGACCCGGAGCAGCCGCCAGCGTGGGACTTGCAGTGTATATGGAATATATCGCTCTTGAAGCAGCAGATGCCATTGTTGTCGCATTCATTGCACAGAGCATTTTCCCGGAATTGCAGGTTTTCCCGGTGACATTGCTTGTTATTGCGCTTTTAACCTTCATCAATTACAGAGGCGTTGTTGCAGCTCTAACTCTTAATTTCTTCCTGACCATGATAGCTTTTTTTCGCAATAGTGGTCTTCTTCTTCGCAACAGCCTTTGGAACGGTAAATATCCACCCGGAATATCTTTTCCAGGGAGCTCTGCCGAATGGGATGATAGGCCTATTTGCGGCGCTGCAATTTGGACCCTGGTTCTATTTAGGGATAGAAGGGGCGGCAATGTGTGCCGAAGAGTGTAAACATCCGTCAAGGGCAGTGCCTCTTGGCCAGCAGGCAGGAATGATCACCCTGCTCATAGGAGCGGCAATGACGCTTTATCTCTGTGCGGTACTGATCCCTACAGACACATTGGGTGTTTCCGTGTATCCTCTCTTTGAAGCGGCACAGAACAGTGGGATGTTTATTTTCGTTGCTCTGCTTGGACTTGGGACCCTCCTGACGTGCGTGGCAAGTGCAAACGGTTGCGTCTGTGATTCTTCTCGCTCCTGGTTTGCCCTCTCCCGAGACAATTATGTGTCTTCCTGGTTCTCGGCAGTGCACCCAAGGTATAACACTCCATATAGGGCAGTAATTTTTACTGTGCCTATTGCAATCGGCTTTGCTTTTAGCGGTTTCTTGGATCAGGTGATTACCTTCTCTATTATTTCGGGACTGCTCTGTTATGTGCTGATCCCGTTTTCCCTGATCCGTTTCAGGAAACTCTTCCCTGAGACTACAAGCAAAATTCGGCCTTTTGTAAGCCCTTATCAGCCGTACATAGCTTACTTTGCAATTGCAATAGCTATTACGATTCTTTCAACGCTGTTTTGGGGCTACAAGTATAACCTGATCTTTGCCTTTGTATTCTATGGTATTGCATACTTCTACTTCAGCCACAGGCACAGGAATTCTAATGCAGAAAATAACTGGGCTGAAATGGGATGGCCTTTACCTAAAGGTTCGGAAAGTGTAAAGGCAAAAAAGGAGGCGATTGGAGTTGGAGACGAGTAACCAGGCAATGAAAGCTAAATATCACAGAAAACTGAATGGTGATACAGCTCTTATAGTTGGCATGCTTGTCCTGCTGGTAAGTGTGGAAGGATTTGTCCTTTATAAGGTTCTCATCGAAACCTGGGAGATCTCAAGGAACTTCTTCTACCTCTATGTAATCTTCTTAGGACTGGTGGTAATAATAGAGGCAATAGGTTGTCTGGGTGTGCGCAAATCGATAAAGGATCACATGTTCGAGTTTGAATATTACGACTGAGGAGGTAGAACAGGAATGGCAGATAAGAATATGCTTACAGAGATCTTTGATATAGTGTTTATCTTCATCCTGGCTTTTGCCTGTGTGGTTATTCCCACGGTGCTCCAGGGAGCCGTACTAGTTTCCTGGGACGCAGGTGGAGAAGGGATAGGTTTTGTATGGGATCCTGTAGGTTTTTTCAGCTTTTTACTTGTCATAATTGCTTTCTTCGTTGTAATCTTATATCACTCGGTAAAGCACTACAAGTACTGAAAAATCCCAAGTATTTATTAAATAGTCTGCTTGAAGGAAAAATTAAGGCAGACTTATTTTTTTGGGAAAAGTATTTTGATCGATATATGGGAAATGCGATTTTAACTATTTCCAAAGTTAAAAATTAAATTTTTCAACCATCCTCAATTGTGGGACATGATCTTAGAGAGGGAAACAGATGACAGAATATACACCAAAACAAAGATTATACCGTGTATTGAGAAAACAGCAAGTGGACAGAATGCCAGCTGTCTGTTTCACCCAGACCGCAACTGTTGAACAGATGAAAGCTTGTGGAGCTTACTGGCCAGATGCCCATGCAGATGCAGAGAAAATGGCAACTCTTGCGGAAGCAGGGTATAATGTGGTAGGTTTTGAAGCTGTGAGAGTTCCTTTTGATATAACAGCTGAAGCCGAACTTTTTGGCTGCGGAATCAAGGCTGGCGACCTGAAGCAGCAGCCCTCGGTGATTAAACACAGTGTTAAGAATTTGGAGGACCTTGACAAGGTAAAGAACTATAACCTGAAAGAAGGTAGAATTGGCTTAATCCTTGAGGCCGTTAAAATCCTTTCTGAAAAATATGGAAAAGAACTTCCTGTTATAGGGTCCATGATAGGTCCTTTCTCTCTTGCCCAGCATATTAACGGAGATGATTGGTTCGGAAATATATTCACAGGTGAGGATATTGTCTCCCCGCTTCTGGACTTATGCTCGGATTTCAATGTGGAATACGCAAAAGCAATGGTTCAAAATGGGGCTGACACTATAGCCATTATTGACCCGACAGCGAGCTATGAATTAATTGGCGGAGAATTCTACGAGAAATTTGCTCTTCCCTACCAGAAAAAGATTGCTGATGCAATGAAGGAACTCGATGTATCTACAGTTCTTCATATTTGCGGAAATACAACCAACGGGCTTGGGATTATGGACAAGACTGGAGTAAATGGAATCAGTGTAGATCAGAGAGTAGACGTCAAAACTGCAAATGGCAATGTGGAAAATGCAATTATTATAGGAAATCTTGACCCTGTAGCCGTGCTCTGGAACGGGACCCCTGATGATGTTACAGCTGCCTCAAAGAAGGCACTTGATGCAGGTGTTGGGTTACTCGCTCCTGGCTGTGGCATTGTTAGCATGACTCCAACTGCTAACCTTCAAGCAATGGTTAAGTGTGCAATTAACCACGTGTACTGAATATAGTGGGAAAATTGATTAAAAGTATTTGATTAATGAGGGTTTATACTTTCCTTCTCATTTTCCTTTTTTTATTGTTGGATAAGTCCAGACTTGAAAAATCTAAGTAATGTGAATTTTATAACATTCATATTTATTTTTGACTAGCGCTATCCAGCCAGAATTTTTGAATCCTCATATCTAACTGTAGGAATAAAAATAAAATGTAAAATCCTGTTAATGACCTTATTTTTACTATTTCTGATAGCCATATCATCCACTGCATTGGCAGCACCCGGAGAATCACTGTTTCCTGTTGCTAAGCCCAGCAACAATGTTACTAGCGGTTATGCTCCTCTATCAATCCAGTTTACGGATGAAAGTATATTGAATGAGCCTAACAACTCCTTACCATCGAGCCAACAAGTGATAACTGGAGATGACAATGGGAAAAGTATAATTCTCAAAAATGGATAAATTTTTTACCTTAAACTTAGGGAAAACCCGTCCACAGGCTATGTTTGGGAACTACACCTGAGTCCGGGACTCAGCGTCCTAAGCGACAATTATACCCAGGATCCAGCTCCTGAAGGTTATTCCGGTGTTCCTGGAACTCAAGTGTGGGAAATAAAAGCTGTGACTCCAGGCAGCCAGGAGGCAAGAGGAATTAATGGAAGATTCTGGGAGAATATAACCGGGAATGAAGAAAGTTTCACACTCAATATAAATGTCGTTTCCCAGAATATAAGCTCAAGGAACTGGGACTTTGGAGATGGAATTACTTCAAACGAGCAAAATCCTATGCACACTTTCTCTGCACCGGGAACTTATATAGTGACTCTGACAGCAAGCAACGAAAACGGTAAAAAAGCTCCAAAAAGGACTATTGACAAACTACCTTCTACTTTTCCATATTTATTTAATGCTTTTTTAGCTGGCAGGAGACCACCAGAGCGTACAACATGGTGGGATAACCTTTCCAGATGGTCGGAAAGGGCGAGAATAGAGCCAAAAGTCAGTCCGAAGACTCCCAGGAAAACAATAGAGAGCTGGATGTTAAAAGCAGGTATCCAGAGATTGAAATATATTCTCGCCAGGGACATGACCCGATGACCTCTCTAATGCATTATCAGAGCCTTTCTTTTACTGATTACGAAATGATGGATATTGAGAAAAGGTTAACTGAATGGGGGATATTAAGGAAGTAATAT
>JAUPKV010000263.1 GCA_030837265.1 Methanobacteriota archaeon | reverse complement strand
TATTCTCTATTACTCCATACCAAAGCATCTTTGTTTTTAGAAGTTACTAACATGAGGGGGTAATCGATGACAGAAACTGCTCTAAATATTATACTTCTAGTTACAGGCTTATTGGTTCTTACTCTTGGAGCGGTTTCCAAGCTTATCAGAAAATGGAACTTCTCCCAACCCTTTTTAGCTTTGTTGGTAGGCTTCTTGCTGAACTCAGTGAGTTTTGAGGTTTTTGATCCGGGTTTCTGGAACCATTATATGCTGCAAGAAGCTGCCAGAATATCCATTGCTATAGGTGTGATGGGAGTATCACTGAAAGTTCCGTATACTTATACTTTCAAAAACTGGCGGTCCATAGCACCTATGCTTACAATAGTAATGGCTTTTATGTGGATAATGAACAGTTTGCTCATATACCGGATTTTAGGTTTCAGTTTGATAGTAGCCTTGCTCGCAGGTGCAATAATGACTCCTACGGACCCAATTCTCTCAGCATCCATTCTAAGCAGAAGATTGGCTGAAAATAATCTTCCTGAAAAATTAAGGAACTTAATTTCAATAGAGTCAGTTTCTAATGATGGTTTAGGCTACCCTTTTGTACTGCTTCCTATTCTCCTGATGAAGTCTGGACCTCAAGAAGCTCTGAGCTACTTGATACATACCATATTGTGGGAAGTTCTCGGCGCCGTAACCCTGGGAGCCATAATCGGATATGTTGCCGGACACCTGTTAAAGATAGCTCTGAGTAAAAAGACTATTGATGAGTCCTCTTATGTTACCTATACACTGGCTCTAGCTTTGATTGTACTTTCCAGCGTAAAATTGCTTGGAGCTGGTGGAATTCTTGCTGTTTTTGCTGCCGGAACGGCTTTTAGTATGACATCAACCGTAGGAGAAAGGCATGACGAAGATCGGGTTGTAGAAGGTGTGGATCTTTTCTTCACGATTCCGGTGTTTACATTGCTCGGGCTGGTTGCACCATGGAAAGAGTGGATGAAATTTGGCCTGGAAGGTTTACTCGTGACTTTTTTAATATTGTTGCTCCATACAATACCCATTCTTTATATTATCAAACCCCTTGTGCCTAATATCAAAAGTAACCTGGATGTCCTTTTTGCAGGCTGGTTTGGTCCTATTGGTGTAGCAGCCTTTTATTATGTCCAGTTCTCAACGATACAAACTGGTATTGAAGAACTTTGGCCGATTGTCAGCCTGGTGATATGCACGTCAATCGCACTTCACGGAATAACTGCAACGTACTTTACTAAGCTTTACGGAAAACATTCAAAGAAATCATGAAACGAGTAGATTTATTTTAGGAAAAACAATTTCAAAACCCGGCTCTTTTATTATTGATTACAGAAAGATATTCCGCTTAGTTTTGTCGATTTAATGATAGTCGTTACGGTGAGCTTAACCCGATTAATTTATCTTCGATCTTATGCTATATCTATTAAATATTATATGCTAAATATAAGTTAGGGATATTGTGGGGATTTTCAGTAACGATTTCGAAGAAAAAAGCTTCGACGAGGTTCTCAGACTGCGGGATGAGATAGGAAAGATTCAAGAAGCGATTGCTGATTTTGATGTTGGGAAAAGACTTAATGTCGCTATTATTGCAGGGCCCCTTAGTGGAAAGACCACCCTGATTAATGAGATTAAGAAGCTTAACTTCACCAGGGCGACAAAAATCACTTTTTCCGGGATTATCAGGGACAAAAAGGAAATTTCCCTTCCCGAGGATACAAAAAGGGTGGTACTTATTGATAACTGCCAGTTTCTATATATGAGAAAAACAGGCGGCTTTGACATATTATATGAGTTTCTGGGTATGGTTAGCTCTCAGAGCAGGATGTATGTTACTACCTGGAATCTTTACTCCTGGAAATATTTGAACGAAGCTTTTGGGATAGGGAAGTACTTTCCGGTACAGGTTTTTATCCCTGCTCTCGAAAGAGAAGATCTTGAAACCCTCATCCTCAAAAGATATCGAGAAGGAGAAATCATATTTGATAACGATGGAGGGTCCAAAAAAGAACCTCTCGTATATGTATCAGAATATCCTCTTGATCTGGCCCTAATGGGCAGGAAAGTTGTAGTTCCGGTTCCTAAAATAAATATCCCTTACCTTAAGAGACGCCTTCATATTGAGAAAGAAAAATACGAAAGGAAAGCAGGAAAAGCTGGGAATGAAGAACGTAAAGAAGAAACTGTCGAATACCGGTTATTCGAGAAGATCCATACGGAATCAAAAGGCAACCCTGGTGTCGCACTAAGAATCTGGGAACTTGGGCTTGATTATCCCCATATAGCACCTAAAAACATCGGTCAATCTTCGTATAATATAAAACTTGAGTATGACGAGACTTTTGTTCTGGGCCTTATCCTTTCATACCAGAGGCTGAAAAAAAGTGAGATAGCTGATATGATGGGCTCCATATTAAGAGTCAATGAGACTTCTTTCCAGCTTCTAAATCAGGAACTAATTTTTGAGGGTGAAGACAATTCCTTGAGTATCAGACCTGAAGCTCTGTGTAGTGTAATTGCTTATTTGAAAAAGTTGAGGCTGGTGTGGTAAATGGTAAATGGGGAGTCAGCCAGAGAGCAACTTCTGGAAACTATCAGATCTATAGAGACTCAAACTCTTATAAACATGATCCTGATTTTCTTTGCGGCATACGTACTTGGCCGAATTGTTACCAGCATACTGTTAAAAGCCTCGGAAAGAATGAGCCGCAGCGGCAGAGTAAAAGTAAAAATGATTATTCCTGCAGTAAAGTTTGGGATCTATGTTATTGCTTTATACTATTTCCTTACACAAATTTTCAAAATATTCGGACCGGAACTGTTTCTCCTATCAGGACTTCTGGGTGCAGCCATCGGTTTTGGGGTAAAGGATCTTTTTGCCGATTTTATCGGTGGAATTGTGATTACTTTTGAAAAACCTTACCAGGTAGGAGACAAAATTGCCATTGGAGATTACTATGGTGAGGTCACTGATATAGGATTAAGGGCAACAAAACTTGTTACACCTGATGATAACACTGTGACAGCTCCAAATAGCCTGATTTTTAATGAAACAGTTGCCAGTGGGAATTATGGATTACCTGAACTGATGGTCGTAATAGACCTCTATATCGCATCGGGGTCAGATATAAAAACAGCAATGAGAGTCTTAAAGGAGACAGTTGTGAGCTCTAAATATGTTTATATCTCTGAGAAAAGCCCTATTATCATGCTGCATAAAGCTCTCCCGTTTTATACACGACTGAGGGCTAAAGCTTACGTCAACGACCTTAGAGATGAATTTGAGTTTGAGTCCGATGTACACACAAGAGCCTGGATTGAGTTCAAAAATAAAGGCATCAAAGCTCCGCAACTCCATATCCTGAATATTCCTCCGACATGGGAAGATTATGAATCAAGTTCCGCGGCTCGGAGAAATACAAGGTCAGATAGAAGAGCCGGGGAAGGTTCTGAGTCTAATTTAGGTTCCCGGAGAAATTCTGGACCCTAATCTTTTAGCCCGAAAATTTCAAGTTCTTTCCCTTGTTTCTCTGATTTGCTTATAATTGAGAAGCTGCCATCGGTCTCAAGGACTACAGCTTCAATACGTTTCATATTGGGATATCCTTGATTCCTCGCACACTGCTCAATTTCTCCTTTGTCTACTCTAGAATGCTTTATAGAATCTTTAAGATACTCTCCATTATAATATACAAGAAATGGCTCATTTTTTATTATTTTTTTGATACTCTTTGACCTTATGGTTAGCCATGAAATAACATACTGCATACTTATCAGGACTAAAAAAGCCATTAC
>JAUPKV010000262.1 GCA_030837265.1 Methanobacteriota archaeon | reverse complement strand
TCATCTATTAACTTTCACCTATGGAACGTAGGGTAGTATCCCAGGGACTAGGAAAAAACGATATACCGCCTAGAATGAATTGGGAAGCCACTCAGTCTTTAGCTGAGTGGTAGTTCACTTAGCCTTCCTTAAACCCAATACATTTTCAAACAAAAAAGTTCGGAATAATTTCCGTTATCAAAAACCAGGTCGACTGTGATTTTTAAAATTAAAGACGGAATTTGGGTTTTCCAGATTTAATTTGAGACAGGCTCTAATATTGGTCATGTAGATATCTTTCAAGGTTATTCAATCACAAAGCCAAATTCATAAATTCATATACAAACTTCATACCACACGAGAACAATGCCAGACCAATCCCAACATAAAAGAATCCTATGACAAAAGCGGGTAAAATACCAAATTTCCGAATAGTAATTCCGCCAAATGCCATTAACAACATAACCAGGTATGACTTTTTGTCAAAAAATTCCATAACAAACATATTCTTTCTATTATCCTTACTTATTCGAGTAGTGTGCTTGTCAACTAATTTAGAGAAAATGAAAAAATAGAATATTGAAAATACTGAAGCAGCTAACAAAATACTAAAAATATAGCTCCCTTGATTTATGAAAACCGGTACTCCGGTCTTAACTACCATTGTTCCGGCAAACATCCAAATGACGCCTGCAATCAAAATCAAATATTTATTGGGAATCGATAATTTCTGTCTGATGTTGTTTTTCATATTTTCATTTTAACCTTGCATTCATGACATAAAAACTTATAGTATTTGACTCTGCTTCACAATTTTGTAGCTATCATTGAAACCAGGTTGAAGTATTTTCCACCCTCAGCCTCCATCATTCCAACATCTCTGCGAGCATAGTCGTTATCACACGAAAGCCAATCCTGCCAGGCTTCTTTTAAGCAATTCAATTCTCTGCAATCTTCAATACTTACCAGATCAGAGTTTTTCCATAAATTGTACCACCAATCACCTGAGTGTAGAGTTAAATCCATATCCTCAAACCAGTATGGTACTAATTCTTCCGGAACTCCGTTTGTAAATTCCTGCTTCAAGCCCGGAACTGCAACTGCTATTTTCCCTCCTTTTTTAACAAGTGGAGCAAGATGTTTTGTCAAATAATCTGCTTCGACTCCAAAATAATGATAGGCATCTATACTTATAGCAAGATCAAAAAACTCATGTGCAAATGGTAAATCATGTGCTTCTGCATGTATTGGTATTATTATGTCTTCCAGTCCCATCGACTTGATCCTTTCATAATTTTCGGTTGAACTAATCCAGAGGTCAGTAGCAAAAACCGTAACCCCGTATTCCTTTGCTAAGAATATTGATGTAAGACCTTTCCCACAACCGAGATCAAGCACTCGCATACCTTTATTAAGCTTCAAAGATTCCGATAGTTCCTCAATTATTTTCAGTGCATTAGGACCCATCATATTTTCTTTAACAAAAGCAGTATCATACTTATTAGATTTTATAAATGTCATTTTGATCATCCTTTATTTTTTTCCGTAACCGACTCAGTTCCAAAATCCAGTGATAAAAGTAAGAGTAACTTCATCACACAAATTTAAAAAATCCGTAATTATGTAATTATGTTACAGTGCATCAATGATAATAAATCGAACTCTTAATTACTTTTCGGATTTACCTGTTCAAAACCTCTACAGAAAGGTCTCTGAGTAGTCTTTCGAAACACAATCTAAAATTCTACAGGGCAACTAATAAAATATAATAGGATAATGAGCGTATATTAAAAAATCGAACTCTCAAAAGAGAAATTTTTATGGAAATATACAAGAAATTATGTTATTTTATAAATTATGTTATAACAGTTATTGAGTCATTGGGGAAAAAAGCATGCCTAAGAAAATTTTTGCTATCATTTGCACCTTCTTATTTATAACAGCTCATATATTCAGAAGATGGAAACATATGCAGAAATCCCTTTTCTGGAAGGGATTTTTAACCGAATCTAAGCAGGTGGAGGACTACGAAAATTTATCGTTTTGCATGAAATTGATTTTTTGGGGGACGTATCCTGTCTCTTATTTTATATATTTAAGGGTTGTAGTATGGGATCGTATTGACAGATTAAGTTTTAGTGAATCGAGAGAAAAATACACTAAAAAGAGTAGTACAAATATCAGTTTGAATACCAAAATGAGCAAACATACATCAGTTTTAAGGTAAAACTGTGCATTAAACTAACATATCTGTGAATATTCGTATGGATAGAGGTTACGATTATCTAAAAAATAATACTTATTTACTTGTGCGAGTATATTATAGCAAGTCTTAAAAAAGGAGGGAAACAATGCTAGATGTTGAGAAACTTACAACTCCTGAACTACTTATACTATATGAAGGACTGATTGATCTTCATTACCAAAGTCAAATCGGAGAATTTGAAAAAGAACAGGAAGAAGCGATACAAAAGTTAAAAGACGAATGTAGGCATGAAATTACAAATAGAGGAGTAAAAATTAAGGAATAATTGTATGATTAACGTTGGTCACTTTAATTAACGTTGATCTTTTATTTTTTGAGTAGACCCACGTGAGGAATTTTGTAAGTATGAAAAATGTTATGGCAGTACAAACAAGTAGCGTGTGTTTAACAGGCTCAGCGACACGTTTTTCTAATAGCATATAGCTATGAGTGCCTTTGTCCCGGATCATTTTTACCACCACGCATCTTTTAACTATTTGTTCATGAAATCTTCTATGAGTTTCACTCTATCCATCCTTTCCCTTCTTTTGTTTACATTAAGTTGCAATTCCAAAGGTGGAACCTTTATCTCGTATCCATTCCACCTTATGGTCTCAAGGTTCTGTTTTGCATATGGACCACAGTCTACTGGCTCAGGGATGTCCAGGATATCTTGTGGATCGGATGCGATGTCTATTCTTGCATGTAGAAAAATTACCCCGAACTCTCTGGTTAACCATCCGTTTGTATCAACAATAGGTTCAATTAAATAATCTGAAAAAACATTGGTAATTTCCTCAATGCTCTTGGAATCAGTCATAATATCGACATCATGAGGATTCATTTTTATGCCGCGAATACACGCAGCACAACTTCCAGTTAACCACCAGTTAATATCTGTTCCTTGAGTTCTTTGGCAAAATTCTGTTAATGCTTTTTCCCATGGAACAGGAGCCAAATAACCAAGCTGATCAAACATTAACTTTGCCTTAGCAAGATATCGCTTCTTTATCTTATCTAAATATTTAGCATTCTTTGGATATATTTTAATGTATCCTTTGCCATCATTTTCATAATAGCACATTTGCAAGATTTTTTCGTATTTTGGGTGAAACTCTGAAATCCTGAATATTACCTTCCCGTCTGCTTCCTCAAAAGATACTCTCATCTACTCAATCTCCTTAATCCGATTCAGTTTCTTAACCTTCCAAGAATCTCTGCAAATTCTAAATAATTCAATAACTTTTTTTAAAACATTATTTTTTGCAAAGATAACTCGCTATAAAACCATCAGATTGAATGTTTTCAATCTGAAATCCTGCAGTTTTAAGCAGACCTTCCATTATCCAATCCAGTGTTGAAAACTCATCTTTTATATGAATCTCCGTTTCTTCAGCAACTTTATTTCTGGCAGACTTATTCAGATCTGCTATAATGTTCGTAAAATAGCTATCATAATCCTGAATTTTTGAAGGGAAAACAACATCACGAAGGTAGAGTCTTCCGTCTTCCTTTAACATCGAATAAATTCTTTTCAAGGCCATCATTTTCCAATAGTCGGGAAGGTGATGCAAAGCTAGTTGAGTTACTATCACATCAAATAATTCACTCTGATTATCGTATGTTAGAAACCCGGCAATACAGAATTGTATATTTTTTTTGTTCTGATTTTCGGCCTTCATTCTTGCAAAGTGAATCATCGTTTTCGAAATATCGATAGCAACAACCCGTTTGCAATAAGCCGAAATATTAAGTGCTAATTCTCCTGTTCCAGTCCCGATCTCAAGGACTGAATCATTATTCTTTATTTTGAGAAGCTCTCTAATGCTTTTTGATTCACTTTCAATATCCCTTAATTTCTGCATGTGTAAATCATAAACTTTTACTTCTTCAATGTCTGTATAATCTACCCCAACTTGTTTAAGTTCATCATAATACCATCGTGGATTTTGGCTCATATAGGTCTCTCATATAATTGTTTGGTAAAAAATCCTGTTCTTGCTCTAAATACCTTTTTATATGCTTTTATCTCTATTAGTTCATCAATTATTATTTCAGTACCAAACAAAAAATTAAAAATTTAGAGGCTTTTTATTATTCTGGGTAAGAAGGTATAAAAATGGCGGCCTCTCTTGAGTGAAGGTATCATCCGCGATATTACAGGGATCAAAAACGTTGAAATTAAATAAAAAAGAAAGACTGTTTTCTACTTTTTATTCAACTGTCGGGCATCCATGAAATAAAATTGGGTTTCCGATGAATTTAAACCGGTATTAAAGAACGCTTTTCGGAAATTAAGGTAATAATCATTGTTTTTAATGCGTTTATGCGTATCATTGAAAACTGCTTGCCGGGAATGTGGATATGAATTGCTAATCCATTCTCCTGTTTGCCTGTTAAAATCCTGGTCTTCAGTGCCAGACCAAACCATAACTTCGCCGGTATAATTTGATCGGTTCAAACTAAAAATTGGGGTAGAGATCATACCGTCCGTGTTAGCTTTTAAAAAGTCGGTAATCACAATATTTGTCCATTCATACATAAGGTTTACTTCATGAGGAGAAGATGGATGATAATTAAGTAAATCTGCGCCCGTCAGCTCATAAATCCTGACCTTTACTTCCACTTCGGACGGGATACCAATTATAAAGTTAACAAGGGGGAAATTATAAGCTGGGTTAATCCAATTTTTAAAATACAGATACTTATCTTGGAGTGTGGCTTTTTCAGTCTGGCTCTCCACAATTCTGGTTTGTAAGTCTTTATCGCCCTCCAGGCCCAGTTTAAACATGGAAAAGGCCAGAGATGGTCTGGGTTCCTTCCTGAGCAAAGTAAAATAGGTTTTTGCTGCATCCGGATTTGAATCAAATAAATTCCCCGCAAAAGTGACGTTATATTGTTGAGCCAGATCGGGAGCTCCACTGAACTCTATTAGTGCGCGAGAAACATGGTAACCGTATTTGTCCAGATATTGCTGGACCAAAAAACCTCCACCTGATCCGCCATAGAGCATTATTTTGCCATCAGGAGGTAAAAGTCCTTTATTTTGCATGTCCCGTCTTACCATTTCGATATCTTCGATTTGCTGTGCGGAACCATATAACTTCATAGCTAGAGTAAAATTAATTGAGCCGTTTTTATTGTAGACTTCAGGAAATAGAGTGGGACTTACGCCACGATTGCCTATAAGTACATATGATAGTCCTCCAAGGTTAGCGTCGAAATCCTCAAAATCCTCAGAAGAGTTAATCATCCCCACTGCTTCCTGCTGGTTGTCAAATAACCAGAAAATCACCTCTCCACCCGGTTTGAAGTTTGGACTCAAAATGTAGAAGCCAGTGAAATTACTTAATTCAGGATTATTGTGCTCAATTGGTAATTGTAAATAATAGTGATGACTAT